>NZ_CP107031.2:300000-600000 GCF_027474845.2 Maribacter aestuarii | reverse complement strand
TGTAGTTGTCCCCCTGTAGCAGGGAGGTGGCGTCGGTGAACGCCACTGCCGAACCGTCCGTACCCGTATTTACTGTAATCTCGGTGGTATCGGTCCCCGTCATGGTCCCGTCGTCGGCGGTAAGGGTCACGGTATAGGTCCCGGGCACGCTGTATACATGGTTCGTGGTCTCCCCCTGTGCCGTGGCCCCGTCACCGAAGTCCCAGTCGTAGGTAAGGGTGTCCCCATCGGGATCCGATGACGCTGAGGCGTCGAAGTCCACCGACAGGGGCGCCGGACCGATGGTTACGGATGCCGATAGTACGGCGTCCGGTGGGTTATCGGTAATGGGGGTCAGGGAGTTTATCCAATCGGCGATGAGCTGCACGCCTGCGGCGTCCACGACGTCCTTGGCAATGGGGGGCATCTCCACGTTCTGCTGCAGGGAGTTCATCCTGTGGTACATCAGGGAGCTCCCGGTCTGTTGGGGCACGACCACTTTTCCATCGGGGAGTCCCAGGTCGTAGGCGACTTCCCCGTATATGATGTTCTGGTCCACGAGCGGGGTAGTGTAGCGGGCGTCGAACTGTGCGATGTTGTCCACGGTGGGGTTGTGGCAGCTTGCGCAGTTCACGTCGATGTAGCTCCTCGCCCTGTCCTCGAGGATCTGGAGAGGTCGTCCTTGGCGGCCACGGCCATGTAGTTGCCCGCATTGGCCTCGGTGATGTTCTCGGCGATGATGCCCATCTCGCTCAGGTTGGCCAGCTGGTTGGCCGACACCCCCCCGGGATAGGTGATGGTCTTGTTCAGGTTCCTGGTCTTCGGTCCCAGTACGCCACCGTTCTGCGGGAAGTGGCAGGACACGCACTCGGCCCTACTGGGGTAGTGCCAGCTCTGCACGGTACCGTCGACGTCGACGTCCTCGTCCAAGGACCCCACCAACAGTTCGGCATCGGTCTGCGCGGCGTTCCACTTGTAGGTAAGGTAGTAGTATACGTCGTCGTCGCCCTTGACCTCGAAGCGCGTCTCCAGGCGCTTTCCGCCGAGCTCGAAGTGCTTGATCAGCACGGACCCCCTGGGGAAGTCCCATGCCTCGGTGTCGGAGAAGACGACCTGTTCGTCAGCGGTATCGTGGGTGCCGTCGTTGGGCACGGCCATCCACCTGGACTTGGAGGCGCCGTCCGACCAGAAGGGCTCAATCATCTCGTAGGGCACCACCCCGTCGCTGGCGGTAAGGGAGGCCAGGTCCGAGAAGGCGCCCGTCTGCGATAACAGGGCGGGGGCGAAGGGGCCGCTAACGTCGTCCGGTGTACCCACCGGGAGGTTGCCGTTAAGGAACTTGCCGATGGGCAGAACAGGGATTGCCGGAGCGAACACCGCCCTGATTTGCTTGGCCCTCTCGGCCCGATATGAAAGCGTGGTCACCTCTGAACCGTCATAATTCTCAAATGTAGTGGAGCGCGGTAAGGAAAGACCATCATCAGCCAAAGCCAAATCATGGTAGTTCGATTCTGAAGGATTGTTTTCAAAAATAGCTCCGTCAAAGGATATAAGGAGTATTAAAAGTAAGGATATGAAAAAAATCACCTTATTGCCCATAATGTATTTTTATAAAAAATTGAGCTCTTAAATTTTAAGGAGAAGACAAAACTTAAGTTTAAAGTCAAACAGAAGCATTAACTAAAGCGGATTTAACTAAACAAATAAGTTTTAACGGTAATTTTACTCCATAAAGTAATTTTAAGAGACAATGTTATTAAATTTCTTTTTCAATTTTTAGCAGAACAAATCTAGTATAAAATAGAATACAATATCCGAAATGGGCAAGTGTAAAAGAAGGAATAAACAGGAAATTCGGTAATCCGCATTTTTAATAGATATATGTCAATATTATGATAAAAATTATCTCATTTAATCGGAATTTCGCATAGTGAAAATCTGTAAAATTTTGAGAATAGCAAACTTAATTAGATTCCAGAAACGTGTTGAAAATTTATTTTAACGAATTGCAGCTACAAAATCACTAATAGTAGACGTGCCATTTTTGGTCAAATATTTAATAAAAGCGGAACCGATTATGGCACCCTTGGCAGTTTTAGTAGCTTGTTGAAAGGTTTCTGAATCCTTGATTCCAAACCCTACAATTTGGGGATTGGTAAGCTTCAGAGAAGCTATTCTTTGGAAATAATCTTCTTGTTCCTTCCCAAACCCTGACTTAGAGCCCGTTACACTAGCAGAACTTACCATGTAGATGAACCCTTTGGAGGCATGGTCAATCTGAAGTATGCGGTCATCACTTGTCTGTGGGGTAATAAGAAATATATTCAGTAAATCGTATTTTTTGAAAATAGGCTCATATTCACTTTGATAAACACTTAATGGGAGGTCTGGAAGGATTAATCCATCAATGCCGGTATCTTGGCATTTTTTACAGAACTTCTCAACACCATATTGCAACACGGGATTAAAATAGCCCATAATAATTAAAGGTATGGAAACAGTTTTCCGTATGTCCTTCAATTGTTCGAATAGCGTATCAGAGGTCATTCTATTTTTTAGTGCTGTTGTGGAGCTTTCTTGAATAGTAGGCCCGTCGGCCAGTGGGTCGCTGAACGGAAGTCCAATTTCAATCATATCCACACCGCTCTTCTCCAAATCTTGGATAATTGGAACGGTGTCATTTAAGCTGGGATAACCTGCCGTAAAATAAATGGACAATAGTTTCTTATCTTCTTTAAGTTTTTCTATAATTCGATTACTCATGATATTATGCTAGATTAAAATAATCTATATAGGTTTGTAAATCCTTATCCCCACGTCCTGATAGACTGATCACAACAATATCTTCTGGCTTGAACTTTTTGTGTTCAAAAATGGCAAAGGCATGTCCTGTTTCTATTGCGGGAATTATTCCTTCCAACTGTGAGAGTTCCAATCCTGCGGTCATGGCCTCGTCATCCGTAGCAGAATAGAATTCTGCCCTTGCCGATTCGTGCAAGTGCGAATGCATAGGTCCAACCCCAGGATAGTCCAATCCGGCGGAGATGGAATAGGGTTCCGTTATCTGGCCGTCTGCTGTTTGCATTAACATAGTTTTACAACCATGGATAATACCAACTTTACCTAGGGCCGAGGTTGCTGCGCTTTCACCAGAAGCTACCCCTTTCCCTGCAGCTTCAACGGCAATTATACCGACTTCTGTTTCATCCAAAAAATGATAATAGGTGCCAGCTGCGTTGCTTCCACCGCCAATACAGGCCACAACATAGTCAGGATTTTCCCGGCCTTCTTTTTCCTTTAATTGCCATTTAATTTCTTCCGAAATAACCGATTGAAACCGTGTGACCATATCAGGGTATGGGTGCGGTCCAATGGCCGAACCAATTATATAATGCGTGTCCACGGGGTTATTTATCCAATCCCTGATGGCTTCATTAGTGGCATCTTTTAAGGTTTTGCTACCCGATATTGCAGGACGAACTTCTGCTCCCAACATTTTCATTCGCGCCACATTCGGCGCTTGTCTGGCAATGTCTATCTCCCCCATGTAAATAATACAGTCCATGCCCATTAAGGCACAAACTGTGGCGGTAGCAACGCCATGTTGGCCTGCACCGGTTTCCGCTATTATTCGGGATTTGCCCAAACGTTTGGCCATCAGGATTTGGCCAATAGTGTTATTCACTTTATGCGCTCCGGTATGGTTTAAATCTTCCCGTTTGAGATAGATTTTACATCTGTGTTTTTCGGAGAGGCGTTTTGCAAAAAATAAGGGGGAAGGTCGGCCAACATAATCCTTTAATAATTGATGAAATTCCTTTTGAAAGGAATCCTCATACATAATCTCCAGATATTTTTGACGCAATTCTTCTACATTTGGATAGAGCATTTCTGGAATGAAAGCTCCGCCAAATTCTCCGTAATATCCTTTTTCGTCAACGTGATAAGTCATTCTTTTTCAGTTAGTAATTTTTTAAATTCTTTTAGTTCTCTAATATTCTTCAAACCTGGTTCAATTTCAAATCTGCTGTTCACATCAATGGCATGGCAGTATTTGGATTCTGGCCGATTTAAAAATTCTTTGATTGACTTTATATCTTCGATTCCTATTCCTCCACTTAAAAAGTAGGGTTTGTTTGAAGGATAGTTTTTTAGGACAGCCCAGTCAAAAGTATATCCGTTACCTCCAGGTAATTTGCCTTTGGTATCGAAAAGATAAAAATCACAAACGTCCTCAAACTGCGCTAAAATTTTAAAGTCGAATTCATCCTTAATCGAAAACACCTTTATAATTTTAATTTGGGGAACTTCTTTTTTTAGCTCATCACAAAAAGCCGGGCCTTCCTTGCCATGAAGCTGAACCATTAAAAGCCCAAATTGCTTAACTAGTTTCTTGATTTCATCTATACTTGCATCCACAAAAACACCGACTTTTTCAATATTGTGTGGAATTGAAGGCATATCACCCTCAAAATAGCGTTTGGAGGGTTCCCAGAAAATAAAACCCAGATAGTCCGGTCGCAGAGCAGCGACTTCCGTTGTATTTTTATTCATACCACAGACCTTCAGTTTTAAGGAATCTCTTCCTGCTGAAGCTGTTCTGTTAACCTTATTGGTATAATAATAGTCCATTTGTTACTCTAGTTGCTGTATAAACGCGGATGCACTCTTGCCCGGATTTTTTGTTTTCATAAAATTCTCACCGATCAAGAAACCTTGATAGCCGTAGGATTTTAAATTCTTTATCGTATTGATGGAGCTAATACCACTTTCGGAAACTTTCACAAAATCATCGGGAATAAGAGTACTCAAAGTCCTACTGGTTTCCAGGCTCACTTCAAAGGTTGTCAAATCCCGGTTATTAACCCCGAACATATCCAAACTTGGCATAACGGATTTGTGTAATTCATCCTCGTTATGGACTTCCAATAAAACATCCATTCCTAGACTTTTCGCCAGTTTGGAGAGAGTTTTTATTTCCTCTCTAGACAACACCGCCGCAATGAGCAATATAGCATCGGCACCGTTCGCTTTGGCTTCCAGGACCTGATACTCGTCAATCATAAATTCTTTGCGGAGTAGGGGTATGTCAACCGAGGCACGCGCTAAGAGTAAGTCCTCTAGTGAGCCTCCAAAGTATTTAATGTCAGTTAGAACACTCATACCACAAACCCCTGCATTTTCGTAACCTTGCGCTACTTGACCAACATTTGTATTTTGATTTATAGTGCCTTTTGAAGGCGAACGTCTTTTATGCTCCGCAATAATTCCCGTGGTGCTAACTCTTAACTTCTGGGCTAATGAATAGGTGTCTCTATCAAATAAGAAAGATGATTCCAGTTGCGAAACGGGATTAATCATTTTCTTTAAATCGACTTCTATACGTTTATCGGCTACTATTCTATCTAAAATATTCATTGGCTCAATTTCTGCTCAATTCTTGCAGCTTCTTTAAAGTTTTCAATCCGTTACCATTTAAAAGAGATTCTTTAGCTTTTTCAAATCCGGCTTTCGGTGAAATATGCTCTACTGTTGCAATCGCAATTCCGGCATTGGCGCAAACCACGTTATTCTGTGCTTCCGTGCCTCGTCCCTGCAAAATATCCAAGAAAATCTGGGCGGATTCTTCTATGGATTCTCCACCAACTATTTCAGATTGCTTTACAAGTTCAACACCAAAATCGGAAGGCCTAAGTAGACCCTCGCTCGTATTAGAAATTGTCTTGGTGTTACATGTTAAAGAGATTTCATCATATCCATCCAAGGCATGTAGCACAGTAAAATTCTTATCCGTATTTTGATAAAGATACCCATACATACGGGCAAGCTCTAAATTAAATACGCCTACAATTTGATTTTTAGGAAATGCGGGATTCACCATAGGACCGAGCATGTTAAAAAAAGTTTTCACGGCTAGTTCCCTTCGAATAGGGGCAACATTTTTCATTGCTGGGTGAAAAAGCGGGGCATGCAACACGCATATTCCGGCTTGGTCAATGGACTTTTCCAGAAATTCTTTTTCATTACTGAATTTAATCCCTAAGAACTCCATTACATTACTGCTGCCGCACTTGGAAGAAACACCGTAATTACCGTGTTTAGTAACTTTGATTCCTGCTCCCGCAGTAACAAAAGAAGCCAAAGTAGAGATATTAAAAGTATCTTTACCATCCCCACCGGTTCCACATAAATCGATTGGATTATAGTCGGATAGATCAACGGCCAAACATAGTTCTAATAACGCATCTCTAAAGCCTTCCAATTCCTCGGTAGTAACGCTGCGCATCATATACACGGTTAAAAAGGCAGCTATCTGACTAGTATTATAATCCCCTTTCGCAATATTCACCAATATTTTCTTCGCTTCCTCTTTCGGAAGAATATCGTGATTAATTAATTTATTTAATGTTTCTTTCATTTTATGCTGAATGTATTTCAGTGCCTATTCCTTTAACCAATTCTCCAGTATTTTTTTTCCATTTGGCGTTAATACCGATTCTGGGTGAAACTGAACGGCGCAGACACGATACTCCTTATGTCTAAGGGACATGATTTGGCCATTTTCATCAATCGAGGTTGCTTCTAAAACCTTTGGTAAATCCGGATTTACAACCCAAGAGTGGTAACGCCCCACTTCAATTTCATTCGGCATACCTTCAAAAAGCGGATCATCACCTTTGAGGATGCTTATTTTAGTGGCTATGCCATGGTATACTTCGTTCAGGTTGATGAGCGTGCCTCCAAAAACTTCGGCTATTGCTTGCTGCCCTAAACAAACGCCAAATATTTTTTTTGTTGGGGCGTAGGTCCGAATGATATCCTTTAGCATGCCTGCTTCATCAGGGATTCCCGGGCCAGGAGAAAGTACTATGTCGTCAAAAGGACTCACATCATCCAGTAACAGCTGATCGTTTCGCTTAACGGTTACGGCACAATCCAAATCCTCCAAATAATGCACTAGATTATAGGTAAAACTATCGTAATTGTCTATGACTAATATCTTTTTCATAATCTAAATAGTCTCCGCTATTTCAAGTGCTTTGGTCAATGCACCCAATTTATTGTAGGTTTCTTGTAGCTCGTTTTCTGGTTCCGATGCTGCAACCAGTCCGGCTCCGGCTTGATAATGCAGTTGATGGTTTTTGCTCAAAAAAGTACGGATCATAATAGCATGGTTAAAATTACCTTTGAAATCCATGAAGCCAATGGCTCCGCCGTAATAACTCCTACCTGTTTTTTCATATTTCTCTATAAGTTGCATGGCCATATGTTTTGGCGCGCCGCTTAAAGTCCCGGCGGGAAAAGTATCCGCCACAACCTTCATCGTTGAAATATCCGCTTTTTTTTGCCCGGTGACCTTACTTACCAAGTGAATCACGTGAGAAAAGAATTGAACTTCTCTGTAATTCTCTACTTTAACCACGTTCCCGTTTCTGCTAAGGTCGTTCCGCGCAAGGTCTACCAGCATTACATGTTCGCTATTTTCCTTATCATCAACCTTTAATTTTTTTGCAAGTTCTGCATCTTGCTCATCGTTGCCAGTTCTTTTAAAGGTTCCCGCGATAGGATGTATTTCTGCCTTGCCATTGTTAACTATTAGCTGAGCTTCTGGCGAGCTCCCAAATATTTTAAAATCTCCGTAGTCAAAGTAGAATAAATAGGGCGAGGGATTTACAGAACGTAGTGCTCTATAAACATTAAATTCATCCCCTTTAAAATCTTGTGAAAACCTTCTGGATAAAACTAGTTGAAAGACATCACCACGTTGACAGTGTTTTTTGGCCAAAGCAACATGTTCCCTGTATTCTGCATCCTCTAGATTAGATGTTGGTTTTCCTTCAGTCTTAAAATTATAAGATGCAAAATTCTTAACGTTGAGCATCTGTTCCAGCTCGGAAATATTATTTTCGGTCTCAAAGCAATGGGCAAAGAGGTATGCCTCATTTTTAAAATGATTGATGGCTATGATATTCTGATAAACGGCATAGTAGATATCCGGAATATCCAAGGAGCCTTCCTTCTTTGAGATTTTTACGTCCTCAAAATAACGAACGGCATCATAGGCCATATAACCAAAAAGACCATTATTGATAAATTTAAACTGATTGTTTTCCGTTTCAAATTTTTGACTGAAATCGTGAATTATCTCGACAACGTCGGTGTCAGCTTCAATTTGTAATTCTTGATTAGTACCATCCGGAAATTGTTGAAAAATTGTTTCGTTTTCTATCTTAATAGATGCGATGGGATTACAACAGATATAGGAAAAACTATTGTCGTTAGCATGATAGTCACTACTTTCCAACAGGATGCTACTGGGAAAACGATCTCTAATTTTGAGGTATACGCTAACCGGCGTAATAGTATCCGCAAGTATTTTTTTATAATGAGTTTTCAATCTAAAAATCATAACAAATCATATAAAATGAAAAAAGCCTGTCGTGATGACAAGCTTTACTATAGTTTAACTACAAGGTTGCTTAGCTCACGAAGATCGTAAGTTAGTCCACCACCATGTATTTACATTTCTTTTTTGCATTGAACGTCAAAGATAGAAATCATTTCCTTAATACCCAATATGTACCGTATAAAAAAATCCCGCTATCCTATTTGAGGTTAGCGGGACCAACTTGTGAGGTCAAGTTTATTTATAATTGTAAATCCACTACCAAATCAAATTCGTCGTAAATGGTTTTGTCCCCAAGATTATCAAAGAAACTTCCAGACCCATAACGCACATCATATTCTGCTCTATCCACTTTCATGGTAGCGGTTGCTTTGTTCTCATATACAGAGACAACAAATGTTATTGGTTTCGTAGTTTCCTTAATGGTCAAATCTCCCGTTACGGTGTATGAATTTTTATTAAGTGGTTTTACCGAAGTAAATACCAATTTGGCAGTAGGGTGAGTGGCTACACCAAAGAAATCGTCGGACTTCAAATGTCCTTCTAATTTTCCCTTGGATTCACCTTCCAAGTCTGAATTGGAAATAGAGGTCATATCTACTACAAATTGCCCCCCGGTAAGTTTTTTGCCGTCCATTTCCAGATACCCGGATTTTAGGTCAATTGTGCCTTCGTGTGACCCGGTTACTTTATAACCTTTCCAAGTTACTGTGCTTTCGCTGGCTTTCACTTCTTTCTTCTCTCCATCTAATGGGGTGGTTGCAGTTGCGGAAAATCCGAAAACTAATGCAAGTGCGATACTAAAAATTGTCTTTTTCATGTTTGTGATTTAAATGTTAATATGTTTATTGTTTATTTATATATGAGTGAATAATTCTTTTGTTGATTTACGGACCTTTGGATAATGTTGGGTCTCATCTTCTTGGGAACGATATCCAACTGCCAAAACTACCGACGCATTTAAGTTCTTGTCGTTTAGGCCTAATATATCGTTGTATTTCTCCGTTTCAAAACCTTCCATAGGGCAAGTGTCTATTTCAAGTTCTGCCGCAATAGTCATCACGTTTCCAAGTGCCAGGTATACCTGATTTGCGGTCCAAACTTCCTTTTCTGCATCACTGAGCTGCATAAGTTTAGATTTCATAAAATCGGAATAACCCTTTAAATCTTTTTCAGCAATACCCCTAGTGTTCCCAACAATTTTCAAATAATCGTCTACCAAATCTTCTTCAAATGTGGTTTTGTTCGTGAAAATGATTAGATGGGATGCATCCGTTATCTGTGATTGTCCCCAGGATGCCGGTCTTAACTTTTCTCGGATTTCATTGTTTTCTATTACTAGTACGTGATACGGCTGAAGACCATAGGACGAAGCACTTAATCTCGTTGCTTCTAAAAGTGTATTCAAATCCTCATTACTAATTTTCTTAGAGCTATCGAATTTTTTTGTGGCATAACGCCAGTTTAGTTTGTCAATTGTTTTGTTCATTTGCTTTTTAGAATTTATCTAATAATCTGTTCAACTCCGAAAGCTCTGTTTCAGAAAAATCACTTAGAATCTGTTCTTCTGTTTCAAAGAGTATGCCATCTATTTGATTTAAAAAATCCAATCCCTTTTCGGTTATGCTTATTTCAACCTTTCGACGGTTCTCCGGACAGACATCTCTATTTACGTATTTCTTTATTAGTAGTTTGTCCACCAATCTAGTTGTATTGCTGCTTTTGGTCACCATACGTTCGTTAATAGTAGAAAGATTGGCGGGTTTCCCTTTTTGCCCTCTTAAGATTCGTAATACATTAAATTGTTGAATGGATATATCAAAAGGTTTTAATGCAGAAGATACCTCATCGTCTATTTTATTACAGACTAAGGAAAGATGAATTATCGTTCTTCTTTCCAAAGGTATTTTCTTATCTGTTTTTATGATTTCCTCTACATTCATGTAGTTACAACAATTGTATATACAAATGTATAATTTTAAATTATCATGATAATGAAAGAACAAATTAAATTTTTGTTAAAAAGTAAAATGTTTGCATTTGAACGAAATCGGTTATTTTTGAAATTCTAAAGTTTACAACTATGGCAGATTTATCACAAGAAGAATGGGAAGAGCAATTATCCAAAGATGACAATGCATTTATTTTAGATGTTAGGACACCAGAGGAAATAGAGGAAGGATACATACCCAATTCTAAGAATATCGATATTTATTTAGGGCAGGAATTTTTGGACGAATTAGAGAAATTAGATAAGTCCAAGAATTACTATGTGTATTGCAGGTCCGGTAATAGAAGTGGACAAGCTTGTGCCATTATGAACAGCATTGGTATCGCTAATGCCTATAATTTAGAAGGTGGTTTTATGAATTGGGAAGGCGAGACTGCAGGCTAGATTGGTTTTGTATAAATTAAGTACCCGCTTTAAAGCGGGTTTTTTACTTTTAGGTCATGCGTGAGGATTTGCTTCATTTTATCTGGAAATACCGAAAATTTCCAAGTTTAGAATTGAAAACAACTGATGGTGAGTTGTTATCGGTGCTATCAGTTGGCACCCATAACATGCTGGCAGGCCCCGACTTTTTTAATGCTCAAATTAAAATTGATGACCAACTATGGGCAGGAAATGTGGAAATCCATGTGAATTCCTCAGATTGGTATGCCCACAAACATGAAGATGATAAAAACTATGACAATGTCATATTGCATGTGGTCTATGAGGATGATATTAGAGTGCATAGAGGAGATGGCTCGGTAGTTCCCACCTTGGAGCTCAAGGCATATATTAATGATGAATTATTACAAGCTTATGAGAAGTTGTTTGAGCAACAACGGCATCAGTTTATCAATTGTGGAAAAGATATCAAGTTAGTTTCGAATTTCAAATGGGACAACTGGGTGGAAAGATTATATATTGAAAGACTGGAACAAAAATCCGAAGTTATTTTAGAGCTTTTAAAGACTTCTCAAAACGATTGGGAAAAAGTCCTGTTCGTACTTTTATTGAAGAATTTTGGATCTAAAATAAATGGGGATGTCTTTTATAACTTAGGTACCAACCTAGATTTTTCAATTATAAGAAAACTAGCAGGCAAACCATTACAAATGGAGAGTCTACTCCTAGGGCTTGCCAAGCTTTTGGAATCGGAAGAAATTGTTGACTCTCATTTTTTAAAACTCAAGGAGGAGTTTAATTTTCTCAAGCACAAGCATAATTTGGAGGAGTCCACCATAGGTCCCCCAGCGTTTTTTAAACTGAGGCCTTCCAATTTTCCAACTATTCGCTTATCACAAATAGCAAGGCTATATGCTGCCAACCCGAATATGTTCCACAAGCTTATTGAAGCTGAAAACAGTAATTACTATGAAATTTTAAAAGTAACTGCAAATCCGTATTGGGATAATCATTATACGTTCGGTAAAGTTTCTAAAACACGTTCAAAAACTACTTCCAAAAAGTTTGTAGATCTATTGATCATAAATGCCATTTTACCTATAAAATTTTGTTATCTAAAATACAAAGGTTTACCAATAGATGAATCGTTTATACAAACTATTAGAGGTATTGCAAGCGAGTCTAATAACATTATCCAAAACTATGAAAAACTTGGGGTACCGGTCGAAAGTGCAGAAAAAAGTCAGGCCTTACTTCAGTTATATAATAATTATTGTACCAAGAACAAATGTTTGCAATGTGTGGTTGGTTCCGAGTTATTAAATTTAAAGCCTTAATTTTATACTATGAACATATTCTACGACTTATTACATTATTTGCAAAAAAGAGGTTTTGAAGTTTGTGGGAGGATTGCCGAAAGACTAGGTATTAGGGCTAGGGTAGTTCGTACTTCTTTTATTTACTTAACGTTCGTTACATTGGGTTTTGGTTTTGCTTTATATCTTTTCCTTGCATTTTGGTTAAAAATCAAGGATTTAATTTATACAAAAAGAACTTCGGTATTTGACCTCTAGGCATGATAAAGCTTTTTCGTTCTAAAATATATTTGGCGTTATTTCTCGTTTTAGTAGTCCTGATGTTCGGAGTAATCGGATATCGGTTTATTTCCGACTACTCCTGGATTGATGCTTTTTACATGACTATTATTACGGTAACTACGGTTGGGTTTTCTGAGGTAAGACCTATGGAAACTGAAGGCAAAATTTTTACCGTAATCCTAATTGTAACCAGCGTAGTAATCGTAGGTTTTGCTATTTCGGTTATTACGGAATATATTTTAAGCAGAAATTCGTTACAACTTTTAAAAAAGAGAAAGGTGAGAAACACTATTGAAAACCTATCCAATCATGTAATAGTTTGCGGATATGGTCGCAACGGCATGCAAGCGGCCGAAAGGCTTAAAGCCTATAAAAGACCTTTTGTAGTCATAGAAAGGGATAAAGAACTTATTGAGAAACATGAGGATGAAGTTCTTTTTGTGGAGGGTGATGCTAATGATGACGATGTATTGCACTTAGCTGGAATAACACGTGCCCAATACCTCATTACTGCCTTGCCAGATGATGCTATGAATTTATTCGTGGTGTTGTCCGCTAGGCAATTGAACAGGGATTTATTTATTATTTCCCGAGCCTCCCTGATAACCTCTCAGAAAAAACTACTACTTGCCGGAGCTAATAAAGTTATAATGCCGGATAAAATAGGGGGGATCACATGGCATCCCTTGTGGTTATGCCCGATTTGATAACGTTTATGGATAAACTCTCAATGGAAGGAGAGCACACCATTAATCTAGAAGAAGTTGCCATAGAGGATTTTGCAGATCAAGTGGACTGTAATTCGTTACGTGATTTGGATTTAAGAAAGAAAACGGGCTGTACCATAATTGGCTATATTGCCCCTGATGGTGAGTATATTATCAATCCAGAAGCAGACTTACAATTACTTCCCAAGAGCAAGGTTATCGTTTTGGGTAGACCTGAGCAAATAAGAAAACTGAATCAAATGTTCCATATAGCGTAGTGATCTTTTGAAGATATATTTGATTCAGTACATTATTTTTAGGATATTGCCAATCTTTCAAACTAACTAAATATAGACAATATGATGAAGTATAAACTTCTATCCCTTCTTGCAGTTTTACTCCCAGTTTTTTCCTTTGCACAAGAAAAAGGATTGGACGAGAAAGTAAATGATGCTTTCATGCCTTTTGCAACTTGGTGGGAGGCAACTGTCCTAACTTCGATTCCGGTAGCGGGTTATAATATTCCGATAGTTTTGATATTACTTATTCTAGGCGCTACATTTTTTACCATTTATTTTAAGTTTCCAGGTATTACGAAATTTCCTTTGGCGATTAACGTGGTGCGTGGAAAATATGAGGAAATTGAGAAGTATGGACTTGAGAAGGTGGAACTTCACATGACAGAGGACGGTGATATCCCTGATACCATCCGTGACGAAAGTGAGGAAGGGGAAGTAAGTCACTTTCAGGCATTGGCTACCGCTGTTTCAGGGACCGTAGGTTTGGGTAATATTGCAGGGGTTGCTGTTGCGATTGCACTGGGAGGTCCGGGTGCAACCTTTTGGATGATCGTGTGTGGTTTAATCGGTATGTCCACAAAATTTGTGGAATGTACGTTAGGGGTCAAGTATAGGGATGTAGGACCGGATGGTACTGTTTATGGAGGACCTATGTATTACTTGTCCAAAGGACTCAGCGAGGGCAATATGAAGGTTTTGGGTAAAGTTTTAGCTGCAATTTTTGCAATTTTATGCGTTGGAGCTTCCTTTGGTGGTGGTAATGCTTTCCAATCCAACCAAGCTGCGGTGCAGCTAACTACCATGCTCAGCTTGGAAGGTGGCGCCACAGGTGTGATTATTGGTGTCATCTTGGCCATTTTGGTCGGTATCGTAATAATTGGGGGTATAAAAAAAATAGCATCAGTTACCGAAAAGATAGTACCATTTATGGCCGGTATTTATGTGTTGGCCTCCTTGGTAATTATTTTTGCTAACATAAAATATATAGGTGATGCTTTCGGAATGATTTTCGCCGGAGCCTTCTCACCTGATGCTGCTATTGGCGGTATCGTAGGGGTAATCATTGTCGGCTTCCAAAGAGCTGCCTTCTCCAATGAGGCGGGTGCCGGTTCTGCCGCAATTGCCCACTCCGCAGTAAAAACCAGATATCCTGCAAGTGAAGGTATTGTAGCTCTATTGGAACCGTTCATTGATACTGTCGTTATATGTACCATGACCGCATTGGTCATCATATTCTTTAATATGGATGCTGGCGCCTTTGATTATGGAAATGGTGTGGGTAGCACGGTGTTACTTAATGAAAGTGGAGCTTATGTTGGTGGTGTTGATTTAACTTCCATGGCCTATGATTCGGTAATACCAGGATTTAGATATGTACTTACCATAGCCATAATTCTTTTTGCATTTTCAACCATGATTTCTTGGTCTTATTATGGGCTGCAGTCATGGAAGTACCTTTTTGGAAGGGGTAAAACCGCTGATATCGTCTATAAGGTATTGTTCCTTATGTTCGTCGTTATCGGTGCAGCCGCTACTTTGGATGCCGTGATTAAGTTTTCCGATGCCATGATCTTAGCCTTAGTCTTCCCTAACATGATTGGGTTATTGATATTATTCCCGAAAGTTAAAAAGAGTCTAAGTAGATACTTGGATGCCATCCAGAAGGTTTATTAAGCATTAAAAAATTGAAAAATTTCAAATCCCACTTCACGTTCAGTAAGCAAGAACGAAGTGGGATTTTCTTTTTGCTGCTTCTTTTAGTAAGTGTCCAAGTCGGCTACTTTTTATATCAGAAATTTAAAGTTGATACTACTGCATCGCTTGTAGTGAACGATGCCATGCAACAAAGGATTGATAGTCTAAAGGCAGCCACCACGAAAACCGAAATCAAACAGGCGTTTCCTTTTAATCCCAACTTTATTACGGACTATAAGGGCTACACCTTAGGTATGTCCGTTGAAGAAATTGACCGTTTGCATAAGTATAGGGCACAGAATAAGTTCGTAAACTCTGCAGAGGAATTTCAAACCGTTACCCAAGTCTCTGATTCACTTTTAGCATCAATTTCAACAAACTTCAAATTTCCTGAATGGACAAAAGGGAATAGTAAACCGAAAGTGGAAAGCGAAAATCAAAATGGAAAAAGCTCTCTTAATAAGAAAGCATCCAATGAAGCGCGGCCTGAACAAGCGGATTTAAATCTGGCTACGGCCCAAGACCTTAAACGGATTTATGGTATTGGGGACAAATTGTCCGCCCGTATCATAAAATTTAGGGATAGGTTGAGAGGTTTTCTAGTTGACGAACAACTTTACGATGTGTACGGGTTGGAGCCGGATGTGGTGGAAAGAACTTTAAGCCGATTCAAAGTTTTAAATCCACCCAAAATTGAAAAAATAAAGATCAATGAAGCATCCGTTCAAGAAATTGCCGAATTAGTATATCTTCAAAAAAATGTGGCTCAGGGCATCGTGGATTATAGGAATCTCAACGGAAGTATAAATTCATTTGACGAATTATCAAAAGTAGAGAATTTTCCAATGGAGAAGATAGACAGAATTGCATTATATTTGTCGCTAAAAAAATAAGGCTATGCAAAGTATGTACTTCACTGAAGAACATCAATTATTTAGACAAAGTTTAAAGGATTTTTTACAAAAAGAAGTAGTTCCCCACATAGATAAATGGGAGGAGACAGGCACTATTGATCGGTTTATTTGGGAGAAATTTGGTGAGATGGGATATTTCGGTCTGGCTACCCCAGAGAAGGACGGCGGTTTAGGTTTGGATTTGTTCTACACGGTAATCTTGTTGGAGGAACTCCAAAAAATAAATTCCGGTGGGTTTGCCGCGGCAATTTGGGCACATGCCTATTTGGCCATGACACATCTTAACAAAAATGCAGGAGAGGAGCTTAGGAAGAAATACTTGGCGCCAAGCGTTGCTGGTGAGAAAATTGGCTGTCTGGCGGTAAGCGAACCGTTTGGGGGTAGTGATGTGGCAGGTATGCGTACGACTGCGATAAAAAAAGGGGATTCATATGTACTTAATGGGTCCAAGACGTTTATAACCAATGGAGTTTATTGCGACTACATGATCGTAGCAGCAAAGACTGACCCTTCAGTAGGAAATAAAGGGATAAGCATTTTAGTGGTTGATAGAAACAGCAAGGGCGTTACTGCAAATAAGCTGAATAAATTGGGATGGAGGGCCTCGGACACTGCGGAATTGGCTTTTGACAACGTCGAGGTACCAATAGGAAATATTTTAGGGGAAGAAGATAAAGGTTTTACCTATATCATGGAGGCGTTTGCCCTGGAGCGGCTTGTTATGGGTATTAATGCGCATGCTAGAGCTGACTATGCTTTAGAATACGCGCTTCAATATATGTCTGAAAGGGAAGCTTTTGGACAAAAAATAGACCAATTTCAGGCCTTGCGACACACTGTTGCAGACCTTTATGCCGATATGGACATGTGCCGAGAATACAACTATTCCGTTGCATATAAGTTAAATCAAGGAGAATACGTTGTTAAGGAAGCCACAATTTCAAAATTAAGATCTACAAAGATGGCGGATGATGTCGCCTATGCCTGCCTTCAATTTTTAGGGGGATATGGCTACATAGAGGACTATCCTCTTGCGAGATTATTACGCGACAGCAGATTGGGGCCAATCGGTGGGGGTACCTCAGAAATTTTGAGGGAAATTATTGCGAAAATCGTGATAGACAAGAAGGAGTATAAGGGACCAAAGGATTAAAGATTGTATCGATTCTGAAATACTAGGTCACATAAATTTCAGTATTTACGTTTATAAATACCAAATATGGTTGTAGAATATAAATTAGTTCATATATTTGCGGCCTTAATCATTAAAGAAAGGAGGTTGTAGCCCATGTTAATAATACCAGTAAAAGAAGGAGAAAACATAGATAGAGCTTTAAAGCGCTTCAAGCGTAAGTTCGATAAGACAGGTACAATGAGACAGTTGAGAAAACGTCAGCAGTTTACGAAACCTTCTGTAGAGCGCAGAGCGCAGATTCAAAAAGCACAATATATACAAGGCTTAAGAGACCAGGAAGAAATATAATTTTCTGTTCCTATTTAGAATATAAATCCCGTTACGATTATAATCGTAACGGGATTTTTTCTGTTACGTTAATCTAACCAAAGGGAACTATTGGTAACTTTGACTATGTTACTATCACAATTCGAAGAATATCTTACCCTAGAAAAAAACTATTCTGTTCACACCGTAAACGCATATATAAATGACATAAATGAGTTTTCAACTTTTTGCGCGGATAATTTTGAATTGAAAGGCCTTGATCAAGCGGCTTACGTAATGGTGCGAAATTGGATTGTGCAATTGTCCGAAACGAAGGTGACCAATCGCACAATTAACAGAAAAATTGCTTCATTAAAAGCCTATTTCAAATTCCTTCAGAAAATAGGGGAAATAGAGGTAAGTCCCCTAGCCAAACATAAAGCGCTCAAAACAGCTAAGAAAATTGAAATTCCTTTTTCGGAAGTGGAAATGAACGCTGTGCTTTCCGCAATTGTTTATAATGATGATTTTGAGGGTAAACGAGATAGACTTATCATCCATGTGCTTTACGCCACGGGAATGAGAAGGTCAGAATTGATTAACCTCAAATTAACCGACGTGAATTTTGAATCCGATACCATAAAGGTTCTCGGTAAGCGCAAAAAGGAAAGGATAATTCCGATGCTACAAGAAACTAAGGGTTATTTTGCCTCCTACTACGAGGAGAGAAATAAGTTGGAGAATATTATAGATAAGCGCTTTGTTTTTCTTTCCAAATCGGGCAATAAAGTATACGAAACTCTTGTTTATAGAATTATAAATAAGTACTTTAGAGAGGTTTCCTCTAAGGTGAAAACAAGTCCGCACATTCTAAGGCACACCTTTGCTACCCATCTATTGAACAAAGGGGCTGATTTAAACGCGGTAAAGGAATTATTGGGGCATTCCAGCTTAGCATCAACGCAAGTCTATACACATAATAGTATAGCAGAATTAAAAAAAGTACATGCCTCGGCTCACCCTAGGGGGGAGAAATAAAAGTATTCGTTTAACCTGTCCTAGTTTTTTAGGATGCTAAAACTTAAGCCTATGAAAGTAAATGCACAATCAGTAAATTTTAATGCTGACGTTAAATTAATTTCCTTTTTGCAAAATCGTATGGATAAGTTAGAAACCTTTTACGATAAGGTTATAAGTTCCGATGTTTATTTAAAGGTGGAGAACACAAGCGCAAAAGAGAATAAGATCGTTGAGATTAAATTAAATGTTCCAAAGGATAAGTTCATTGTAAAAAAGCAATGTAAATCTTTTGAGGAGGCTGTTGATTCTGCATGTAATTCATTAGAGCGAAAGCTAATTAAAAGAAAGCAAAAATTACGTTTGTATGCCTAATTAAAATTTTCGAAATTTTGTTTTGAATAAACAAATAAATCAATACATTTGCAGTCCGTTAGAAATAGCGGACTTTTTTATGCGATAAAAAGTATAAAATGCCGATGTAGCTCAGCTGGCTAGAGCAGCTGATTTGTAATCAGCAGGTCGTGGGTTCGAGTCCCTCTATCGGCTCTTAAGTTCTTAAAATACTGGTTAAAAGGGGAGATACTCAAGCGGCCAACGAGGGCAGACTGTAAATCTGCTGACTACGTCTTCGCAGGTTCGAATCCTGCTCTCCCCACTTTAACTTTTGTTTGTGGGACTTTACTGAAATATTGATTTTTTATAAGCGGGAGTAGCTCAGTTGGTAGAGCGTCAGCCTTCCAAGCTGAATGTCGCCGGTTCGAACCCGGTCTCCCGCTCAATAATATCTGACAGTTATGTCATTCCTGCGAAGGCAGGAATCTATTTGATAAGGATAGATTCAACACTTTACGCCGGTGTAGCTCAGGGGTAGAGCGTTTCCTTGGTAAGGAAGAGGTCACGAGTTCAAATCTCGTCATTGGCTCAATTAAGGTATAAATTTGTACACTAATATAAACTAAGATTAAAATTAATAAACATGGCAAAGGAAACTTTTGATCGTTCCAAACCGCATTTAAATATTGGTACTATTGGACACGTAGATCACGGTAAAACTACATTGACTGCAGCTATTACAACGGTTTTGGCTAACGCAGGACTTTCTGAAATGAGAAGTTTCGATTCTATCGACAACGCTCCAGAGGAAAAAGAAAGGGGTATTACGATTAATACGTCTCACGTAGAATACCAAACCGCTAACCGTCACTATGCGCACGTTGACTGTCCAGGTCACGCGGATTACGTAAAGAACATGGTTACAGGTGCGGCTCAAATGGACGGTGCCATATTGGTTGTTGCCGCTACTGATGGTCCTATGCCACAAACCCGTGAGCACATCCTTTTAGGTCGCCAGGTAGGTATTCCAAGAATCGTTGTTTTCATGAATAAGGTTGATATGGTTGATGATGAGGAACTAATCGAGCTTGTTGAGATGGAGGTACGTGAATTACTTTCTTTCTATGAATATGATGGTGATAACGGACCTGTAATTGCTGGTTCTGCATTAGGTGCGTTGAACGGTGAGCAGAAATGGGTTGATACCGTAATGGAATTGATGAATGCAGTAGATGAGTGGATTGAGCTTCCAACTAGAGACGTTGAGAAAGATTTCTTAATGCCGGTAGAGGATGTATTTACGATTACTGGTCGTGGTACAGTGGCTACAGGACGTATCGAAACGGGAATTGCCAATACTGGTGATGCTGTTGATATTATAGGTATGGGTGCTGAGAAATTGGCCTCTACGATTACTGGTGTTGAAATGTTCCGTAAGATATTGGACAGGGGTGAGGCTGGAGATAACGTAGGTATTCTATTAAGAGGTATCGAAAAATCCCAAATTAGTCGTGGAATGGTAATCTGTAAGCCAGGTTCTGTTAAGCCACACGCTAAATTTGAAGCTGAGGTCTATATCCTTAAAAAAGAAGAAGGTGGCCGTCACACGCCATTCCATAACAATTATCGTCCACAATTCTATGTAAGAACTACAGACGTAACTGGTAACATTGCACTTCCTAGTGGAGTTGAAATGGTTATGCCTGGTGATAACTTAACAATTACTGTTGAGTTGATTCAGCCAATCGCATTAAGTGTAGGTCTACGTTTTGCAATCCGTGAAGGTGGTAGAACTGTAGGTGCTGGACAGGTTACGAAGATTTTAGATTAATCTTTAGACAATAAGAGTGTTACATCAAAGGGTGTCCGTCATAAGCGGATACCTTTCGATGTAAATACAAACGGGTGTAGCTCAGTTGGTAGAGCACTGGTCTCCAAAACCAGGTGTCGGGAGTTCGAGTCTCTCCTCCCGTGCCAAGTTATAATTGAGGTTTTCTCTTTTTTTGAATCTGAAAAATAATAGGAATGTTCACATATATAAAAGAATCTGTTGAAGAGTTAAGGAATAATGTAACCCTTCCTTCTCGTGCAGAATCCTCCAACCTAATGGTTATTGTTGCCGTATTTTCTATACTGTTCGCTTTGGCAACCTGGGGTGTGGATACTGTTTTTAGTAAGATTATCAAATTATATTTTAACAACGTTCTAAATTAATAGAAGCTCATGTCAGAAGTATTGGATAAGAAATGGTATGTGGTGAGAGCTGTAAGTGGTCAAGAAAATAAAATTAAGGGCTACATAGAGAGTGAAGTAGAGCGTCATGGATTTTCTGATTATTTGGAAGATGTTTTGGTGCCTACCGAAAAGGTGGTCCAGATTAGAAATGGTAAGAAAATAAATAAGGAACGAGTTTATTTTCCAGGATATATAATGATTAAAGCCAACCTGGGTGGTGAAATGATCCATATCATTCGATCCATTACCAACGTTATCGGTTTTTTAGGTGAAACCAAGGGAGGTGATCCCGTTCCCTTGAGAAAATCCGAGGTCAATAGAATGTTAGGTAAGGTGGACGAGTTGGCTATTAATACGGATAGCGTAGCCATTCCTTTCGTATTCGGTGAAACCGTAAAAGTGATAGATGGTCCGTTTAACGGATTCAATGGTACCGTAGAGAAAATAAACGAGGAAAAGCGTAAGCTAGAAGTAATGGTGAAGATTTTCGGAAGAAAGACACCGTTGGAACTTAGCTATATGCAAGTAGAGAAAGTATAAAAATAATTGTTACATATTTAAAGTTGTGTTGCTTCCAAGAACACGCTTTCAATTTAATTTTAAACAATGGCAAAAGAAGTAGGTAAAGTAGTTAAACTACAAGTTAGGGGAGGTGCAGCGAATCCATCGCCACCGGTTGGACCCGCCTTAGGTGCTGCCGGCGTTAACATCATGGAGTTCTGTAAGCAGTTCAATGCACGTACACAGGACAAACCGGGCAAAGTTTTGCCAGTTGTTATCACGGTATATAAAGACAAGTCTTTTGACTTTGTCGTAAAAACACCGCCAGCGGCAGTTCAATTAATGGAAGCGGCTAAGATTAAAAAAGGATCTGGCGAACCTAACCGAGTAAAATTAGGTAGTGTAACCTGGGACCAAATCAAGGCAATTGCCGAAGATAAAATGGTTGACCTTAACGCATTCACCGTAGAATCGGCTATGAGTATGGTAGCAGGTACTGCGCGATCAATGGGTATGAAGGTAGCGGGAAAACGTCCTTTTTAATTCTTAAAAAGCAATTTAAATGGCAAAGTTAACAAAGAAGCAAAAAGAAGCACATTCAAAAATAGAGAAGGATAAGTTGTACTCTGTGGACGAGGCTTCTGCTTTAATAAAAGAGATAACCAATACAAAATTCGATGCGTCGATTGATTTGGCCGTCCGTTTGGGAGTAGATCCTAGAAAGGCGAATCAAATGGTACGTGGGGTGGTAACACTTCCGCATGGTACTGGTAAAGATGTAAAAGTTTTGGCGTTGGTAACACCGGACAAAGAGGCCGAAGCACAGGAAGCTGGCGCCGATTATGTAGGGTTAGACGAGTATTTGGATAAAATCAAAGGCGGTTGGACAGATGTTGATGTAATCATCACCATGCCAAGCGTAATGGGTAAATTAGGACCTTTGGGACGCGTTTTAGGACCAAGAGGTTTAATGCCCAATCCAAAGACAGGAACCGTTACAATGGATGTAGCCAAGGCCGTAGCTGAAGTTAAGGCAGGTAAAATTGATTTTAAAGTAGACAAAACCGGTATTGTACATGCTGCAATAGGAAAGGCTTCCTTTTCTGCGGATAAGATAGCCGGCAATGCCAAAGAACTTTTGGAGACTTTAAACAAAATGAAACCAACAGCCTCTAAAGGTATTTACATGAAAAGTGTTTTCATGTCTAGCACCATGAGTCCAAGTGTTCAATTAGACCCTAAGTCAGTTTAAACACTGCTAGTTAAAAATTTCAATTATGACAAGAGAAGAAAAAGCAACGGTTATACAGGATTTGACTACGCAGTTGGCAGATAGCCCCATTATTTATTTGGCGGATATCTCTGGTTTGGATGCAGGAACTACTTCGGATTTGCGAAGAGCTTGTTTCAAGGCAAACATTAAGCTAGCAGTAGTTAAAAATACATTGCTTGCAAAAGCAATGGAGGCTTCCGAAAAAGAGTTTGGCCAACTTCCCGAAACATTAAAGGGTAATACCTCATTAATGCTTTCGGAAGTAGGAAACGCTCCAGCAAAGCTTATTAAGAATTTCAGAAAGAAATCTAATAAGCCTTTATTAAAAGGAGCTTTTGTAGAGGAAGCAATTTACATAGGTGATGAAAACTTGGATGCTTTGGTTAGCATTAAGTCTAAAGAAGAGATGATTGGCGAAATAATCGGATTGTTACAATCCCCTGCCAAGAATGTTATTTCTGGACTTAAATCTGGTGGTGGTAAACTCGCTGGAATCCTTAAAACATTATCTGAAAGATAAGTACGCACTAAAAACTAAGTATATTTTAAAATTTTATTAAACGATAGAAAATGGCAGATTTAAAAGATTTCGCAGAACAATTGGTTAACCTTACGGTAAAAGAAGTAAACGAGTTAGCTGATATTTTAAAAGAAGAATATGGTATTGAGCCTGCAGCTGCTGCAGTAGCTGTTGCCGCCGGTGGTGGTGGAGCAGAGGCTGGTGAGGCCGCTGAAGAAAAGTCAGAATTTGACGTAATTTTAACTGCAGCCGGTGGTTCTAAATTGGCAGTAGTAAAATTGGTTAAGGAATTGACAGGTCTAGGATTGAAAGATGCTAAAGACATTGTCGATAGCGCACCTAAAGCAGTTAAAGAGGGTGTTTCCAAGGACGAAGCAGAAGGCATCAAAAAATCATTGGAAGAAGCAGGAGCAGAAGTTGAGCTTAAATAATAGCAACAACCATAGCACTTTTGGTTTAGGTCTTCTCGCTTTTTGCGGTTAGACCTAAGCCTTTTTATAGAATTAGGTATATGAAGATATATGCCACCTAGTTAGTACTCACGATCAAAACACTGTCCGTAGATGTTCACAAATCAGACTGAAAGAATAAATTTTGCCTCAGCTAAGAATACGCCAGACTATCCGGATTTCTTAGATATTCAGATAAAGTCCTTTCAAGACTTTTTCCAATTGGAGACTAAATCTGACCAAAGAGGCGATGAAGGTTTATATAACACCTTCATGGAAAATTTTCCAATAACTGATACAAGAAATCAGTTCGTTCTGGAATTTTTAGATTACTTCATCGATCCGCCTAGATACTCCATCCAAGAGTGTATAGAGCGTGGTCTTACCTATAGCGTTCCGTTAAAGGCTAGGCTCAAGCTTTACTGTACCGATCCTGAGCATGAAGATTTTGAAACAATTGTTCAAGATGTATATTTGGGCACCATTCCCTACATGACTCCTAGTGGGACATTTGTAATTAATGGCGCCGAGCGGGTCGTTGTATCTCAACTTCACCGATCGCCAGGGGTTTTCTTTGGTCAATCATTCCATGCTAACGGGACTAAATTATATTCTGCTAGGGTAATTCCTTTTAAAGGCTCTTGGATAGAATTTGCTACCGATATCAATGGCGTCATGTATGCCTATATCGATAGAAAGAAAAAATTACCGGTCACTACACTGTTCAGGGCTATTGGTTTTGAACGTGATAAGGATATCTTAGAGATTTTCGACCTTTCAGAAGAAGTTAAGGTTTCCAATGCCGGACTTAAAAAGGTGTTGGGCCGTAAGTTAGCCGCTAGGGTATTGAACACATGGCATGAGGATTTTGTGGATGAGGATACCGGGGAGGTTGTTTCCATTGAAAGAAATGAAATAATCCTGGACAGGGATACCGTTCTTGAAAAAGACCATATTACACAGATTTTAGAGGCTGATGTAAAAACTATCCTTTTACATAAAGAAAATAATGCGCAAAGTGATTATGCTATTATTCACAATACGCTTCAAAAAGATCCTACAAACTCTGAAAAAGAAGCTGTCGAACACATTTACAGGCAGTTGCGTAACGCTGAGCCGCCCGATGAGGAAACGGCTCGTGGTATTATAGATAAATTGTTCTTTTCAGATCAGCGTTACAACTTAGGTGAGGTTGGTCGTTATAGAATGAACAAGAAATTACAGTTGGATATTGGAATGGACAAGCAGGTCTTGACCAAGGAAGATATCATAACTATCATAAAATATTTGATTGAGCTGATTAATTCCAAGGCTGAGATTGATGATATTGATCACCTTTCCAATCGTCGTGTTAGAACGGTAGGGGAGCAACTGTCTTCACAGTTTGGAGTTGGTCTTGCGAGAATGGCGAGAACTATTCGTGAGCGCATGAACGTTCGTGATAATGAGGTATTTACACCAATTGATTTGATTAATGCCAAGACCTTGTCTTCGGTCATAAATTCTTTCTTTGGTACGAACCAATTGTCTCAGTTTATGGATCAAACCAATCCATTGGCAGAGATTACGCATAAAAGAAGATTGTCTGCATTAGGACCAGGTGGTCTTTCCAGGGAAAGAGCAGGATTCGAGGTTCGTGATGTTCACTATACGCATTACGGTCGTTTATGTCCTATTGAAACTCCTGAAGGACCCAATATTGGATTAATCTCTTCACTTTCAGTGTTTGCCAAAGTAAACCCAATGGGCTTTTTGGAAACACCATATAGAAAGGTCGAGAATTCCAAAGTTGACATCAATAATTATGTTTATCTAAGTGCAGAGGAGGAGGAAGGTATGAAAATAGCCCAGGCTAACATTCCTCTAAAAGATAATGGCACCATTGATACGGATAAGGTAATTGCTAGGGAAGAAGGAGATTTCCCAGTAGTGGACCCAAGTGAAATTCACTATACGGATGTTGCCCCTAATCAGATTGCGTCCATTTCGGCCTCGTTAATTCCATTTTTGGAACATGATGATGCCAACCGTGCCCTGATGGGATCTAACATGATGCGTCAGGCAGTACCATTATTAAAGCCACAGTCCCCTATTGTAGGGACAGGATTGGAGCGACAAGTCGCTTCAGATTCCAGGGTATTGATAAATGCCGAGGGCGATGGAGTTATCGAGTATGTAGATGCGGAAAAAATCACTATTAAATACGATAGAACGGATGCTGAGCGATTAATCAGCTTTGAAGAAGATCAGAAGACGTATTTCTTGGTGAAATTCAGAAAAACCAATCAAGGTACAAGCATCAACCTTAAGCCAATTGTTAAGAGAGGTGATAAGGTTAAAAAAGGACAAGTACTTTGTGAAGGTTATGCTACTGAAAAAGGTGAATTGGCTTTAGGTAGAAACCTTACCGTTGCATTTATGCCATGGAAGGGGTATAACTTTGAGGATGCCATCGTGATTTCTGAGAAAGTGGTGCGCGAAGATATTTTTACCTCTATCCACGTGGACGAATATTCCTTGGAAGTGAGGGATACGAAACTAGGTGCTGAAGAATTGACGCATGATATTCCTAACGTTTCTGAAGAGGCTACAAAAGACTTGGACGAAAATGGAATGATTCGAATCGGTGCCGAAGTAAAACCTGGTGATATTTTAATCGGTAAGATTACACCAAAAGGTGAATCGGATCCAACTCCTGAAGAAAAATTGTTACGTGCCATCTTTGGTGACAAAGCAGGTGATGTAAAAGATGCTTCGTTGAAAGCTTCCCCTTCCTTAAGAGGTGTGGTTATTGATAAGAAGTTGTTTTCAAGGTCTGTAAAGGATAAGCGCAAACGTTCTGAGGATAAAGAGGATCTTTCCAAATTGGAATTGGAATATGAAGTAAAGTTCCAAGAATTAAAGGATATTTTGGTAGAGAAGTTGTTTACGCTGGTAAACGGTAAAACATCACAAGGTGTCTTGAACGATTTGGGTGAAGAAGTATTGCCAAAAGGTAAAAAGTATACCATGAAAATGTTGAATTCGGTTGACGATTTCGCGCATTTGGTAAGTGGTAGCTGGACAACGGATAGCAAAACGAACGATTCGGTTGCGGATTTACTTCACAATTATAAAATAAAGCTTAACGACCTTCAAGGAAATCTAAGAAGGGACAAGTTTACCATTTCTGTGGGTGATGAATTACCTGCCGGAATTATGAAGTTGGCCAAAGTTTATATCGCTAAAAAGCGTAAGCTAAAAGTTGGTGATAAAATGGCAGGTCGTCATGGTAACAAAGGTATCGTTTCTAGAATTGTACGTCAGGAAGATATGCCATTCTTAGAGGATGGAACACCAGTTGATATCGTTTTAAATCCGCTAGGTGTACCTTCTCGTATGAATATTGGACAGATTTACGAAACTGTTTTAGGATGGGCTGGTCTCAAACTAGGCAAAAAGTATGCTACACCAATATTCGACGGAGCTACATTGGATCAGATTAATGAGTATACCGATGAAGCGGGTATTCCAAGATTTGGACATACTTACCTTTATGATGGTGGTACAGGTCAACGTTTTGATCAGCCTGCAACGGTAGGGGTCATTTATATGTTGAAACTAGGTCACATGGTAGATGATAAGATGCACGCACGTTCTATTGGACCTTACTCCTTAATTACGCAACAACCATTAGGTGGTAAAGCCCAATTTGGTGGTCAGCGTTTTGGAGAAATGGAAGTGTGGGCATTAGAGGCCTATGGTGCTTCTGCCACGTTGCGTGAAATTCTTACGGTGAAGTCCGATGATGTTATCGGAAGGGCTAAAACGTATGAGGCAATTGTTAAAGGAGAGACTATGCCAGAACCTGGTTTACCAGAATCTTTCAATGTTTTAATGCACGAACTTAAGGGATTAGGTTTAGATATTAGACTTGAGGAATAAGTACATAGTTGAAAGACTATCAAGAAACAAAAATTAAAATCATTATCAGCACGCTATTATGGCTAGAATAAAAGATAATAACCCAATAAAAAGGTTTGATAAAATTTCAATTGGATTAGCTTCCCCGGAAGCAATTTTAGCAGAATCCAGAGGTGAAGTTTTAAAGCCTGAAACAATTAACTATAGAACGCACAAGCCGGAACGTGACGGGCTTTTCTGTGAACGCATTTTCGGTCCTGTAAAGGATTACGAGTGTGCCTGTGGAAAATACAAGCGTATCCGATACCGTGGTATTGTTTGTGACCGTTGCGGTGTGGAGGTTACAGAAAAGAAAGTACGTAGAGATAGGGTAGGGCATATCAATTTGGTAGTGCCTGTTGCTCATATTTGGTACTTCCGCTCTTTGCCCAACAAGATTGGATACTTACTTGGACTTCCGTCCAAGAAATTGGATATGATAATCTACTACGAGCGTTATGTGGTTATACAGCCAGGTATTGCCAAAGGCCCTGAAGGTGAGGAAGTACAGAAAATGGACTTCTTAACAGAGGAAGAATACCTAAACATTCTGGAATCAATTCCTCAGGAGAATCAATACCTAGAGGATTCCGACCCTAACAAGTTCATCGCTAAAATGGGCGCCGAGTGTTTGATTGACCTTTTAGGAAGAATCAATTTAAAGGAACTTTCCTTTGAACTTCGTCACAAAGCGAATACGGAAACTTCTAAGCAAAGAAAAACCGAGGCCTTGAAACGTCTCCAAGTGGTTGAAGCTTTAAGGGAATCCCAAGACAATAGGGAAAACCTTCCGGAATGGATGATAATGAAGGTGATACCTGTTATTCCGCCGGAATTGAGACCATTAGTACCGTTGGATGGTGGTCGTTTTGCGACATCGGATTTGAACGATTTATACAGAAGGGTGATTATTCGTAACAATCGTCTAAAAAGATTGGTTGAAATCAAAGCTCCTGAAGTAATTCTGAGAAATGAGAAACGTATGCTTCAAGAAGCGGTGGATTCGCTATTTGATAATACGCGAAAAGCTTCTGCTGTTAAGACCGAGTCTAACAGACCCTTGAAATCCTTATCGGATTCACTTAAAGGAAAGCAAGGTCGTTTTCGTCAGAACTTATTAGGAAAGCGTGTGGATTATTCTGCGCGTTCCGTAATCGTGGTTGGTCCAGAAATGAAATTGTTTGAGTGTGGACTTCCAAAGGATATGGCTGCTGAACTTTACAAACCTTTCGTAATCAGAAAATTGATTGAAAGAGGTATTGTTAAGACGGTAAAATCTGCCAAGAAAATAATTGACAAGAAAGAGCCCGTAGTTTGGGATATTTTAGAAAATGTATTGAAAGGACACCCGGTATTATTGAACCGTGCGCCTACATTACACCGTTTAGGTATTCAAGCTTTTCAGCCGAAATTAATTGAAGGAAAAGCGATTCGTTTACACCCATTGGTATGTACAGCATTTAACGCGGATTTTGATGGTGACCAAATGGCAGTGCATTTACCACTAGGCCCTGAAGCTATTTTAGAGGCACAATTGTTAATGCTTGCCTCTCATAATATATTGAATCCTGCCAATGGTTCTCCAATTACGGTACCATCTCAGGATATGGTCTTGGGTTTATATTATATGACCAAAGAGCGTAAATCTACACCCGAAGTACCTATTAAAGGTGAAGGAATGACTTTTTATTCCTACGAAGAAGTGGAAATTGCCTTTAATGAGGGAATGGTAAACTTGAATGCGGGCATTAAGGTTAGGGCTAAGGATTTCAATGAAGAAGGAGAGTTAGTAAACAAGATTATTCCAACAACGGTTGGTAGGGTTTTGTTTAACATGGAAGTGCCGGAAGCTGCCGGTTACATCAACGATGTATTGAACAAAAAGTCTTTAAGAGATATCATCGGTGGTATTTTGGCGGTGACCGATGTTCCGACTACAGCAGATTTCTTGGATAAGATCAAGACCATGGGATATGAGTTTGCCTTTAAGGGTGGACTATCCTTTAGTTTAGGAGATATTATTATTCCTGAAGAAAAGCACGAGATGATTTCCGATGCTAACGGACAAGTGGACGGTATTATGGCCAATTACAATATGGGTCTTATTACCAACAACGAACGTTACAATCAGGTTATTGATGTTTGGACTTCAACCAACGCTATGTTGACGGAGTTGGCCATGAAGCGAATTCGCGAGGACCAGCAAGGCTTCAACTCGGTTTATATGATGCTTGATTCTGGTGCAAGGGGTTCTAAGGAACAAATTCGTCAGTTGACAGGTATGCGTGGACTAATGGCCAAACCTAAAAAATCTACTGCGGGTGGGGGTGAAATTATTGAAAACCCTATTCTTTCTAACTTTAAGGAAGGATTATCCATTTTGGAATACTTTATATCAACACACGGTGCGCGTAAAGGATTGGCGGATACGGCTTTAAAAACTGCGGATGCGGGTTACCTAACCCGACGTTTGGTTGATGTTTCACAAGACGTAATCATTAATACAGAGGATTGTGAGACACTTAGAGGCGTAGAGGTACAAGCGCTTAAAAAGAACGAAGAGATTGTAGAGACGCTGGGAGAACGTATCCTTGGTAGAGTTTCATTGCACGATGTTTACAATCCTATGAATGAGGAATTGTTGCTCACCGCCGGTCAGGAAATCATGGAGTCCGATGTTAAGAAAATAGAGGCATCCCCAGTTGAGAGAATTGAGGTAAGGTCAGCATTAACTTGTGAAGCGGACAAAGGTATTTGTGCCAAATGTTATGGTAGAAACCTATCTACGAACAAAATGGTTCAACGAGGTGAGGCAGTTGGTGTTGTAGCGGCCCAATCTATTGGGGAGCCGGGAACTCAGTTGACGCTGAGAACCTTCCACGTAGGTGGTATTGCAGGTAACATTTCAGAGGACAATAAGCTTGAAGTTAAGTTTGCCGGTATAGCGGAAATTGAGGATTTAAGAACTGTAAAAGGGGAAAATTCAGAAGGAAAGCCTGCCGAAATTGTAATTTCTAGAACTTCGGAAATCAAAGTAGTTGATGCCAAGACAGGGATTACATTAAGTACCAATAACATTCCGTACGGTTCTCAACTTTTCGTGAAGGACGGAGCTAAGGTCAAGGAAGGTGAGGTCATCTGTTCATGGGATCCGTACAACGGTGTAATCGTTTCGGAATTCCCAGGTAAAATTGCTTATGAAAATATTGAGCAAGGAGTTACCTACCAAGTAGAGATTGATGAACAAACTGGTTTCCAAGAAAAAGTTATTTCAGAATCGAGGAATAAGAAGTTGATACCCACCTTGTTAATTCAAGATGGTAAAGGCGAAACCCTTCGTTCGTATAACCTACCGGTAGGATCACATATCATGGTAGATGATGGGGATAAGATTAAGGAAGGTAAGATTTTGGTGAAGATTCCACGTAAATCTGCAAAATCCGGTGATATTACCGGTGGTCTTCCAAGAGTAACGGAGCTTTTTGAAGCTCGTAATCCTTCTAATCCAGCGGTTGTTTCTGAAATTGACGGAGTAGTATCCTTTGGCAAAATCAAAAGAGGTAACCGTGAAATCATTATAGAATCCAAATTAGGCGAAGTCAAAAAGTATTTGGTGAAGCTTTCAAATCAGATTTTGGTTCAAGAAAATGATTATGTGCGTGCCGGAATGCCACTTTCTGACGGGTCTATTACCCCAGAGGATATTTTGGCGATAAAAGGACCATCGGCAGTACAGCAATATTTGGTGAACGAAGTACAGGAAGTTTATCGTTTGCAAGGTGTTAAGATAAACGATAAACACTTTGAGGTTGTAGTGCGTCAAATGATGCGTAAGGTTCGAATTGTAGATCCAGGAGATACCATATTCCTTGAGAATCAATTGATACACAAGGACGACTTTATACGCGAAAATGATGAAATTTACGGTATGAAGGTAGTGATGGAAGCTGGTGAATCCGAAAACCTTAAAGCTGGTCAAATTATTAGTCCAAGAGATTTAAGGGATGAAAACTCATTGTTAAGACGAGCGGATAAAACATTGGTTGAAGCCAGGGATGCGGTTGCAGCCACTGCGACTCCAATACTACAAGGTATCACTAGAGCATCGTTACAGACAAAATCTTTCATTTCCGCGGCTTCTTTCCAAGAAACCACAAAGGTGTTGAACGAGGCTGCTGTAAGCGGTAAGGTAGACACCCTGGAAGGACTAAAGGAAAATGTAATTGTTGGTCATAAGATTCCTGCAGGAACGGGAATGCGAGACTACGAAAACATTATCGTGGGTTCTAAAGAGGAATACGATGAAATCATGGCCAGAAAAGAGGCCTTAAGATTCTAAAACTAAACCCTCAACTATGTTGGGGGTTTCTTTTTGTATAATTTTCAAGATATGAGCGATAGTAAAAAACAAAATCAAAAACAGATAAATATAGAATTGGACGAAAAAGTGGCAGAAGGTATCTATTCCAACTTGGCCATTATTAATCATTCCGTTTCTGAATTTGTCGTTGATTTTATTAGTATGATGCCCGGTGCTCCAAAGGCTAAGGTGAAAAGCAGAATAGTGCTTACCCCACAGCATGCCAAGAAATTTTTAAAGGCCTTGAACGATAACGTTCAGCGCTTTGAGAAAGCACACGGGACCATTAAAGATTATGAGCAACCCCCAATTCCGATGAATTTTGGACCGACAGGGGAAGCATAAAAAAACCCAGCTAAGTTTTAGCTGGGCTTTTTTTTAGTCGAACTCCGATGTAAAATGGAGTTTCACGGACGGATATTTTTGCTGTGTCATTTGTAAGGAAAACTGGGAATCTGCAAGGAAAACAAGTTGTCCACGTTTGTCTTTTGCAAGAAATTTTTGTTTTACCCTTACAAATTCCTTGAACTCGTCACTTTTTCTATTCTCCGTGCCTACCCAGCAAGCTTTGTATACCGGAAAATTTTCATAGCTGCATTTGGCACCATATTCATGCTCCAATCGATACTGAATGACTTCAAATTGCAGGGCACCCACTGTACCTATTACTTTGCGTCCGTTCATTTCCAACGTAAAAAGTTGAGCGACACCTTCATCCATTAACTGGTCTATACCCTTATTCAATTGCTTGGATTTCATTGGGTCTGCATTATTGATATACCTAAAATGCTCCGGAGAAAAACTCGGAACACCTTTATAGTGTAAAACTTCCCCTTCAGTAAGGGTATCACCTATTTTAAAGTTACCGGTATCATGTAAGCCTACAATATCACCGGGAAACGATTCGTCCACAATTTCCTTTTTTTCCGCAAAAAATGCGTTGGGACTGGAAAATTTTAATTTTTTGTTGTGCCTTACATGAAGATAGGGCTTGTTTCGCTCAAATTTACCGGACACAATTTTCACAAAAGCTAATCGATCTCTGTGCTTGGGATCCATATTGGCATGAATTTTAAACACGAAGCCGGTTAATTCCGGTTCATCCGCAGTTACCAATCTTTCCTCTGCCATTTTTGGCTTTGGTGCCGGGGCAATTTCTATGAAACAATCCAATAGTTCCCGTACTCCAAAATTATTTAATGCCGACCCAAAGAAAACAGGTTGTTGTTCCCCGGCTAAATAAGCTTTTTTATCGAAAGGCGGGTAAACGCCCCAAACCAATTCTAAATTATCCCGTAGTTCCTGAGCGGCTTTTGAGCCGATAATCTTTTCCAGTTCCGAACTGTTGATATCGTCAAAAGCGATGGTTTCTTCAATATTCTTCTTGTTGTCCCCTGTAAATAGATTTATATTTTTCTCGTATATATTGTATATGCCTTTGAAGTCATAACCCATCCCTATTGGAAAACTCAATGGTGTAACAGATAAACCTAATTTCTGCTCTAGCTCGTCCAATAGGTCAAAAGCGTCCTGTCCTTCCCTGTCAAGTTTATTTATGAATACAAGCATAGGTATGTTTCGCATCCGGCAAACTTCTACTAGTTTGACGGTTTGTTCCTCAACACCCTTTGCGACATCAATAACAACGATAACGCTGTCCACAGCAGTTAATGTGCGAAAAGTGTCCTCGGCAAAGTCCTTGTGTCCGGGGGTATCTAGAATGTTTATTTTTTTATCCTTATAGATAAAGGCCAAAACAGAGGTAGCAACAGAAATTCCTCTTTGCCGCTCTATCTCCATAAAATCACTGGTAGCAGTTTTTTTGATTTTGTTATTCTTAACTGCACCGGCCTCTTGTATGGCTCCCCCAAACAATAGTAGTTTTTCGGTAAGTGTAGTCTTACCGGCATCGGGATGTGAAATAATTCCAAACGTCCGCCTCCTTGCTATTTCTTGCTTAAATGTCATTCATAAAATTTGGGCAAAACTATACAATTTATAGCTATTGTGATAAAACCTATGAGCATAATACATAGGCACCCTTAGTAGTCCTATTCTATAGATTTTTCACAACATGCCAAGTGCCTTATGTTTTTGGTCGAATAATATTACTTTTCAAAGTATAAAAAACTAGGTAGAATATTGTGGAACCTCAATAATATGGTAGTTTATCGAATAAATTTGCTATTGGAAGTGTTACGATTTTTTATCGATACAAACAATTTGAGGTTTATGATATAAGAATTATCTTGCGTTGTATTTTTGAAAGGTAAGCCCCACTTCTTACAACTATTTTTTTCCTACATGCCATGGTGATCAGTTGACTAAAACTATCATTTATGGAAAATATTACAATTCCGATTATTGGTTATAAATGGCTTACCAAGGCTTTGCTAATAGCCCTTTTCCTTACTGCTCAAACAAGCTTTTCCTTTACTATGGAAACTGAGAGTTCTTTGGAAGACGTTTCACTTACGTTATATACGGATACGGATGGCGATAAAGTTCCCAATCATGTTGATATAGATGATGATGGTGACGGAATCATAGATAGCGTGGAAGATGCCAATGAAGATGAAGATAACGACCCATCCACTCATCCTACAGATACGGACGGAGATGGTATTCCTGATTATTTGGACATTGATTCTGACAATGATGGAATTCTTGATAATGTAGAAGCGCAGTTGTCTGAAAATTTTATTGCTCCGTGTGGTATAGATTCAGATGGAAATGGATTGGATGATCATTATGAGGAGACTCCTGGAAGTTGTGGTGGACTTATTCCTGTTGATACTGATAGAGACCATATTCCTGATTATTTGGACATCGATTCTGATAATGATGGAATCTTGGACAATGTAGAGGCCCAGACAAGCACGGATTATCAAGCTCCATGCGGAATGGACAGTGATGGTAATGGTATTGATGATCATTATGAGCATAAACCAGGGTCTGGAGAAGGTCTAACGCCAGAGGATACCGATAGTGATGCTAGACCCGATTTTAGGGACTTGGATTCGGACAACGATGGAATCTTAGACAATGTTGAAGCGCAATCACCGGATGATTTTCAGGCTCCCTGCGGAATGGATAGCGATGGAAACGGACTGGATGATCACTATGAAAATACGCCAGGTTCAGGTGAAGGAATTACTCCGATTAATTCGGATAATGATACAAATCCAAATTTTAGGGACATCGACAGTGACGACGACGGCATCCCCGACAACGTTGAGGCGCAGACTACCGACGGCTATGTTGCCCCTAACGATGACGACGCGGCGACCTACGCCTCGAACGACGGTATCAACAGTGCGTACGCCCCCGAGGGTCTCGACCCCGTGAACACGGACGGTACGGACGCGCCCGACTACCTTGACGGTGACAGTGACAACGACCTTGTACCGGACAACAACGAGGGCAACGACTTCAACTTCGACGGTGTCCCCGACCAGGCCTATACGGGCACGGACACGGACGGCGACGGGCTGGACGACGGCTACGAGGGCAGCGATGTTGACGACGGCTTCGACGTTAACGATGAGATCGACGACCCCGCGAACGACCTTCCTGACACGGACGGGACGGAGGACGTGAACTACAGGGACCTTGACGACGACGGCGACGGTATAGACACCCCCGACGAGGACGCGGACGGTGACGGCGACCCTACCGACGACGATACGGACGGCGACGGTACGCCGGACTACCTCGACCCTGACCCAGACCCTTCTCCTGACCCTGATACCGATGGTGACGGCGTAACGGACAGCGTCGACCTTGACGACGACAACGACGGGGTACTGGATACTACGGAAGACCCCAACATCGACGGCGACAACGATCCGTTGACCGACCCTATCGACACGGACGGTGACGGTTACCCTAACCATTTGGACATCGACAGTGACGACGACGGCATCCCCGACAACGTTGAGGCGCAGACTACCGACGGCTATGTTGCCCCTAACGATGACGACGCGGCGACCTACGCCTCGAACGACGGTATCAACAGTGCGTACGCCCCCGAGGGTCTCGACCCCGTGAACACGGACGGTACGGACGCGCCCGACTACCTTGACGGTGACAGTGACAACGACCTTGTACCGGACAACAACGAGGGCAACGACTTCAACTTCGACGGTGTCCCCGACCAGGCCTATACGGGCACGGACACGGACGGCGACGGGCTGGACGACGGCTACGAGGGCAGCGATGTTGACGACGGCTTCGACGTTAACGATGAGATCGACGACCCCGCGAACGACCTTCCTGACACGGACGGGACGGAGGACGTGAACTACAGGGACCTTGACGACGACGGCGACGGTATAGACACCCCCGACGAGGACGCGGACGGTGACGGCGACCCTACCGACGACGATACGGACGGCGACGGTACGCCGGACTACCTCGACCCTGACAGTCCAATGATTTTAGATGTAGTAGACGATGTCGCTTCCACGGAAGAGGACACTCCCGTTGACATAGCTATATTGGACAATGATACTGGTATCCCCAGCGATGGTACCTTGACGGTAACCGATGCATCGAACGGGATCGTAACGATAAACGACGGCCGAACCCCGGACGATATTACGGACGATACAATCACGTACACACCTAACGACGGCTTCAACGGTACGGATACTTTCGAGTATACGGTGTGCGACGCCATGGACAACTGCGATACCGCCACGGTCACTATAACCGTGGGCACACCTCCAATGCCGGATGTAGTGGACGATGTCGCTTCCACGGAAGAGGACACTCCCGTTGACATAGCTATATTGGACAATGATACTGGTATCCCCAGCGATGGTACCTTGACGGTAACCGACCCTTCTAACGGAACGGTTACGGTAAACGACGGCGGAACCCCGGACGATATTACGGACGATACAATCACGTACACACCTAACGACGGCTTCAACGGTACGGATACTTTCGAGTATACGGTGTGCGACGCCATGGACAACTGCGATACCGCCACGGTCACTATAACCGTGGGCACACCTCCAATGCTGGATGTAGTGGACGATGTCGCTTCCACGGAAGAGGACACTCCCGTTGACATAGCTATATTGGACAATGATACTGGTATCCCCAGCGATGGTACCTTGACGGTAACCGACCCTTCTAACGGAACGGTTACGGTAAACGACGGCGGAACCCCGGACGATATTACGGACGATACAATCACGTACACACCTAACGACGGCTTCAACGGTACGGATACTTTCGAGTATACGGTGTGCGACGCCATGGACAACTGCGATACCGCCACGGTCACTATAACCGTGGGCACACCTCCAATGCCGGATGTAGTGGACGATGTCGCTTCCACGGAAGAGGACACTCCCGTTGACATAGCTATATTGGACAATGATACTGGTATCCCCAGCGATGGTACCTTGACGGTAACCGACCCTTCTAACGGAACGGTTACGGTAAACGACGGCGGAACCCCGGACGATATTACGGACGATACAATCACGTACACACCTAACGACGGCTTCAACGGTACGGATACTTTCGAGTATACGGTGTGCGACGCCATGGACAACTGCGATACCGCCACGGTCACTATAACCGTGGGCACACCTCCAATGCCGGATGTAGTGGACGATGTCGCTTCCACGGAAGAGGACACTCCCGTTGACATAGCTATATTGGACAATGATACTGGTATCCCCAGCGATGGTACCTTGACGGTAACCGACCCTTCTAACGGAACGGTTACGGTAAACGACGGCGGAACCCCGGACGATATTACGGACGATACAATCACGTACACACCTAACGACGGCTTCAACGGTACGGATACTTTCGAGTATACGGTCTGCGACGCCATGGACAACTGCGATACGGCTACGGTTACCATAACGGTAAGTGCTCCAGAAGTTTCTGCAATAGAAGTCAATCAATTGGTTACGCCTAATTCGGATGGAAGGAATGATTTCCTATTTATCCGTGGAGTTGAAAACATAAGAAATAGTACATTAAGAATTTTCAATAGATGGGGTGTTGCGGTGTATGAAGGTGAAAACTACAATAATCAAAACAATGTATTCGATGGTCGTTCAAGAGGTAGGTCCACGCTAAGTGTAGAGGAATATTTACCTTCGGGGATATATTTTTACATTTTTGATTACACAACTTTGGATGGAGTTAATAATGTGGATAGTGAGTATCTTTACATCAGTAGATAATAGCATAACTATATGAATATCAGGAATAAGTTTTCAGCTTTATTAATTTTATTGTTCGTAGGTCTTGTCACGGTCAGCGCCCAACAAGATGCCCAATATACCCAGTACATGTTCAATACTATGAGTGTAAATCCAGCATACGCAGGATCTCGTGGACAATTGAGCATTGCCGCCTTGTACAGGGCACAATGGGTTGGGTTAGACGGTGCTCCGACCTCTCAGACACTTAACCTGCATTCACCTATAAGGAACAGTAAACTTGGTTACGGTATTTCTATCGTAAATGACGAAATTGGGGACGGCACGGTGCAAGAAACTTATTTTGACGGTGTCCTTTCCTATACGATTGATGTTTCTGCAGAAGGCAAGCTATCCTTTGGACTAAAGTTCGGAGGTAACCTCTTGAATCTTGATTTTAATAAACTTAGAAATTTTGATTCGGAACCAGTGAATTCCGATAACATTGAAAATAGATTTTCACCAAATTTTGGACTTGGTCTTTATTATCACTCCAATAAGTTTTATGCCGGTCTTTCTGCTCCCAATCTCTTACAAACGGAACACTTTGATAATTCACAAAGGGATGCCAATTCCGTACAGTTTTTATCGCAAGAGCGGATCAATTTCTATTTTATTACGGGCTATGTGTTCGATTTGAATGGGAACTTAAAATTTAAGCCCGCATTATTGACTAAGGTAGTTGGAGGAGCACCGCTACAGGTAGATTTTTCGGCAAACTTTATGTTCAATGAAAAATTCACTTTTGGAGCAGCCTATCGCTGGGACGCAGCTTTAAGTGCCATGGCAGGTTTTCAAATCTCAGATCAATTTATGTTGGGCCTAGCATATGACAAGGAAACAACAGAATTGGGTGGAACACAATTTAACGATGGTTCATTTGAGGTTTTCTTAAGGTTTGAGTTGGTCAAATCTTTCCAAAGATTAGTATCACCCCGTTTCTTCTAATATGAACAAATAGATGATGAGAAAATTACAGTTTTTGCTTTTTGTTTTTTTACTATGTGGTTTGGGTAGTAGCTTAGCACAGGAAAGACTCATTAATAAAGGAAACGAGAAATATGAGGAATATTCCTTTAGCCCCGCTATAGATATTTATAAGAAAATTATTGATAAGGGCTATGTTTCTGCCGAGATTTTAAAAAAATTAGGTAATTCCTACTACTATAATGCGGATTATAAAGACGCCGCCGAGACCTATAGGCGTTTGGTAACGGATTATGCCAGTGATGCCTCTCCAGAAGACTGTTTTAAATATGCACAAACTTTAAAATCCCTTGGGGATTACGAGGGTTCCAATCTTGTAATGGCCAAGTTCGTAGAGCTTACCAGTAACGACGTTCGTGCTCAATCCTATAAAAATGAAAGAGACTACCTAAAAGAAATCAAAGAAAATTCAGGTAGATACGATATTAAGTCATTTGAGTACAATTCGCCTTACTCTGATTTCGCTCCGTCATATTATAAAGAAGGGCTAATTTTTTCTTCGGATAGGGATACCGGTAATTTTGCCCGTTATCGCCATACATGGAATGCAAAGGACTTTTTGGATTTGTACAAGGTGAATTCCGATAGCACATCGATTAACGAAGTTATCAAAATAGGCGAAAATGTAAATACAAGATTGCATGAATCTACCTCGGTAACCACTAAAGACGGTCAGACATTATATTTTACTAGGAATAATTTTATCGATGGTGATTATATCAAGGACGAGAAAGGAATAATAAGGCTCAAAATTTTTAGAGCACAGATGGTTGATGGTGTATGGTCGGAAATTGAGGAACTTCCGTTTAATAACAATGCGTATTCGGTTGCCCATCCGTCCTTAAGTCCTGATGAGAAAACTTTGTACTTTGCTTCGGATATGCCCGGAACTTTGGGGGAATCAGATCTTTTTATGGTGACCATAAACGACGATGGCACATTTGGTACCCCTCAGAATTTGGGTCCAAACATTAATACGGAGGCTCGGGAAACTTTTCCTTTTATGACCAATGAGGAAATATTATATTTTTCATCCGATGGTCATCCGGGACTTGGTGGTTTGGATGTTTTTGCTACAAAGACAAAGCGGCAAGATTTTACCGGAAAAGTTTTAAATGTTGGGGAACCTGTAAACGGTAAAAACGATGATTTTACTTTCATCTTCAAAGAAGAAGATAAAACAGGATACTTTGCCTCTGACCGTGAAGGTGGATTGGGAGCGGATGATATCTACGGCTTTGTAGAAAAGGAACCGTTGGTATTTGACTGCATTCAAAAAGTTACAGGAACTGTCAGGGATAAAATCTCAAATGAAGTGCTTGTTGGTGCTACCGTCAAGGTTATAGATGAGAACAACAATGAAATCATGACAACAATAACGGATTCTGATGGCAATTATAGTCTGCAACTGGATTGTAACAAAGGGAACTTTGTAAGAGCGCTTATGGATGGTTACATTCCCTTTGAAGAGTACATTGGAGAATCCGATGGCAAACCAAAGATTATAGATTTTTATCTAGAACGTGATACGATAACCGCCGGATTTGGAGATGACTTGGCCAAATTACTTCAATTGAGTACCATCTATTTTGACTTCGATAAATATAACATCCGAAAGGATTCCGAAATAGAAATAGAAAAGGTAATTGCCGCAATGGAGAAATACCCTAGTTTGAAATTAAAGGTTAACTCGCATACGGATAGTAGAGGTCCGGCAGCTTACAATTTGTGGTTGTCTCAAAAGAGAGCTGAATCTACAATTAACTATATGATTTCCAAAGGTATTGCTAGTAATCGATTAGAAAGTGAGGGTTACGGCGAAACGAAGCTCATCAACGAATGTGCTGATGGGGTCAAATGCTCCTCTGAAAAACATGACCTGAACAGGCGTTCGGAGTTTATCATTTTAGAATAGCCGAAAAAATAGTTTAATAAGAAGGGGGTCTATAAAAGGGCGCCCTTTTTATTTTTTAGTCTATATGCGTATATTCTTATATCCCAGAGTAAGGGCATAATAAAACCTAAAAATTGCCAAACCCCAGTTTTATTGGACTACACTCCGTGTATAACCACTTATACAACAATTATTTATTAGAACCCTTTGATAAGTATAGCTTTACCTAAAATCCAGGTTGTTTCAAACCCTTTAGCAGTTTATGAAGATTTTAGGAAGAATAGTATTTTTAGTTTTATTTTCTCTTGGTTACACGTATGGCCAGTGCCCAAATTCCGGCACGAATTCTGGAATAACCGTAACGCCCACTACTACTTCCCAATTTACTGGGGACATAAGGGCAGGCCGTTATTTTACCATGAACGTGACCAATGGTAGAAGTTATACGGTGAGTACTTGCGGATTAGCTACCTGGGACACACAATTAACTATATACAGGACAACCGGGGCATTCGTTGCCTATAATGATGATGCTTGTGGTACGCGATCATCTACAACATTTACGGCCAATTTTACAGGACAGGTAAGGGTAATTGTAAATGAATTTAATTGTGGGTCAGCAAATAATAGGCGGACCCAAGTAGAATATTTTCAGTTACCTATTAGTGTTGCCGTTTCCAACGTAACAGTTGCAGAGGAGGATGGGAATGCGGTTTTTACATTAACACTCAGTGGTGATGTTTCAGGAGGTTTTTCAGTGGATTATCAATCCTTTGATAACTCCGCTTACGCTGGGGTAGATTACTCAGCTGTTTCGGGAACCGTGAGTTTCTCTGGTACGGATGGAGAAACGCAGACAGTAAGCGTTCCACTAATTGACGATGCATTTGGTGAACCAACAGAGTTCGTCGGCTTATTTTTAAATAATGCTACGAACGGCGTTTCGATATCGGATAATACTGGTTTCGCAACCATTACCGATACTGATACTGCAAATGTTCCCCTAGATCTGTTTGAAGAGTTCAATGGGTATTTTGACTACGCAGTTACGGGGGGAACCTTACGAACAAACGATAATGTTACTGATCCTTGTTCCATAACTACAAGTTCTTCCAATACGTTGACCACAGCCATCCCTGGAACAGCAACTATTAAAAAAGCTTATTTATACTGGGCGCATTCCGGTCTAAATATAGACAACCAGGTTACTTTTGAGGGTCAGACCGTTACGGCAGATGTAGAATATAACAGCTATTTAACCGGTGGAAGGAATCTATTTGGATTAGTGAGTGATGTTACGACTATTGTACAAGGTGTTGCAAATCCTTCAACGAATTCATATGATTTTTCAGATTTAACGATTGATAATGATGATATAGGACCTGATTATTGTTCAACCTCAGTGGTACTAGGAGGTTGGTCCTTGATGATTTTCTATGAAGAACCTACTTTACCAGCGGTAACCATTAATCTGTACCAAGGATTCAATGGCTTGAGCAATGCTGGTACTTCATTTACCCTAGACTCGTTTTTTGCTATTGCGGGTGCTGGGGCAAAAGCCACGTTTTTATCATGGGAAGGCGATAGTACTTTGGATGGTGCTAGTGCGGGCTCGACCAATCCTGAGGAACTTTCGGTAACCAATCAGTTGGGATTTACAAATGTACTCTCAGGTGATGGGGGAAACCCAGGTAATAATGCCTATAATTCCACTATTTTTGACAATACAGCAGGTATAAATTTGAGCAATATTCATGGCTTGGACCTTGATACTTTTGATATTTCAGGATTTATTAATCCGACGGATAATCAGGTGACCGTAAATGTGGATGTAGGGCAGGATTTTGTTATTTCCAATGCTGTAGTAATTAAGGTGCCTTCTAACCTCATATCGGGTACAGTTTTCGAAGATGTGAATTATGGTGGTGGAGATGGTAGAAACCAAACGGATGCTTCAGGAATTTCTATTGCAGGAGCCATCGTGGAACTATATAATAGTCTTGGAGCGCTGGAGGCTACTACAACCACCGATATTAACGGAGATTATTCTTTTGGTGGTATGGCAAATGGTACGTATTCCATTCGTGTAGTAAATTCTTCATTGGTATCCAATAGGGGCGGGGGCAGTAGCTGTACCACATGCTATGCAGTACAAACGTATAGAAGTGAAAACATAACTGGGCCATCTGAGATTATTGGTGAAGTAGGAGGGGCAAACCCCGCTTCGCAAGATGTAGGTCCGGGAACATTAACAGGTGCCCAGTCTATAAGTACGGTTTCCATTGCGAGTAATGGAAAAGGAAATATAGATTTTGGCTTCAACTTTAATACTATTGTGAATACGAACGAAGATGGCCAAGGTTCTTTGGAACAGTTTATTGTAAATTCCAATAACCTGGACGAAACAGGTCTTGATATTGAGTCCAATAGTATTTTTGACCCCGCTCCTGGAGAGGATACTTCTATATTTATGATTCCACCCACGGGTGACCCTCAAGGCCGAACAGCGGATGCCAATTTTGGTAGTGGCTATTTCGATATTTTTATTTCTAATGCAAATCCTCTAAGCGCCATATCATCGGACAACACCAAAATTGATGGACGTACACAGACCGCTTATTCATCCAATACAAATGCTGGAGCGGTCGGTTCCGGCGGGACTTCTGTAGGTACTTCTGCCGTAGTTTTGCCAACGTATGAGAGGCCAGAGATACAGGTACATAGAAATGCAGGTGATGTTTTTATAGTGGATGCCAATGACATAGTAATCCGTAATTTATCGGTGTATGCCAATAACAATGCGGGGATACGGTTAGATGGAGGTTCTCTTGACATAATTTCTAATTTAATAGGGGTTAATGCCGCGGGAGCAAACGCAGGAAATATAAAGGACGGAATAGAAATTAGAGGAGGCCAAACGGTTGTTGATAGTAACTACATTGCCACCAATACCGATTCGGGTATATGGATTCAAGGTGGTTCTTCTACCCTGGTTCAAAATAATCATATTGTCTCCAATGGAAATGCTCCTTGCGATGATAATATTACGTTGATTAGCGGTTCGAATATAAGTATTCAACAAAATTTAATTGAGAATGCGGCTTCCTTGGGCATAGACGGGGACGGTATTGCTGGAAATATCGCTATTACTGAAAATACGATTACTGGTTCGGGTCAGGATGGGGGAACTTGCTCAGGAAATATTGAGAATGCCGGTATTCTGCTAGACGGAGACAATTCAACCATAAGCAACAATATCATATTTTCTAATGGAGGCCCTGGACTTGTATTGGCGGGTGGAACGACTTCCGGGAATCTAATTTCTCAAAATTCTTTCTACGCTAATGGAACTGCGGCAAACTCCCTTGGAATTGATTTAGATAATTCAGACTCGATAGGGGACGGGGTTACACTTAATGATAGCGGTGACGCAGACGCCGGTCCCAACGATTCTCTAAATTTCCCATTAATATCTGGTACATATTTAGCCGGCCCTAATTTGATTGTTGAGGGATGGTCTAGACCTGGCGCAATCATAGAATGGTTTATTACGGATATCACCGAGGGGACCGCAACGGCTGGTGATAATCAACTAGGTTTGATCAATGATTACGGTGAGGGGCAGACTTTTATTGGCTCTTTTGTGGAAGGTAGCGCTGATGATACCGATACAAGACAAAGTAATTATGTCGATAATGATGGAAATACGGATAATACCAATAAATTTAAATTCACGATACCCGCGCCACCTGGTATCACTTTGGCAAATCTTGTGACCGCTACGGCAACCATTTCCAATTCTACCTCCGAGTTTTCTCCTGTTAGTGAGGTAAGGACCTATACCGTAATCACCAACCGTAAGATTACGTATAGGGTCAAAAAAGACCAATAGTAATAAATTACTTACAATTGTATTAGTTAATACTTACCTATATAATATTGGTTATCAATCCTTTAAAGAATAATTATTGCTTAGCCACCTCACTATTAAATAGTTTTACCTTGATATAACCCACTTTCGCAACAAAATTTTTAACACTTCCATCAAATAGTTAATCTTTAAACTCGAAAAGAACTGTTTGAAGTATGCTTTCCCCCAGATTCGTACAGCTTTAGAGTCATTAAGAATGTATAGAAGTCTATTGGTTAAAATAATACTATTTCTTTGTTTGGGAACCTGCATGTATTCAGGTGCACAAACTACGATTTCCTCCCAGGTATCACAGGGTAGTGATGATGCAGAAGAACGTATTTCTAGTGGAAACATTAGCCTCACGAGTTCCGATTTGGAAATTACAAGTGACGGGGCTAACAACCAATTGGTCGGTATACGTTTTCAGAATATTTTCATCCCACAGGGCACAACTATATTAAGCGCGAGTATTCAATTTACGACGGATGAAACCGATAGTGGAACCACCTCCGTGGTTATAACCGGGGAAGATGCAGATAATGCCTCGACCTATACATCATCTATCGGCAATATTTCTTCGAGAACCTTAACGACTGCTTCAGTTGCATGGAATACTATACCGGCATGGAACACCGTTGGGCAATCTGGTTTTAATCAGCGAACACCGGATTTGACGAATATTGTACAGGAAATTGTAAACAGGGGTGGTTGGACTTCAGGTAACGCGATGGCCTTTATCATTAATGGCATAGGGGAAAGAACAGCTGAATCGTACAATGGCGATCCTGCGCGAGCACCAGTACTAAACATTGTTGCCGATTTTATTACCGATCCGTTGCCGTCTATTGTTCCTAATTCAAATAGAGGCTTACCTTTTATCTATTATATTGCCGACAATAGATCCGAACTTTATTCAGTGGCTCCAGACCCAACGGCATCGCCACTTCCTTCACCAACCTTTACCAACATCACCTTGGGTGGATCACCTATCACTTTTTCTGGAGAAGGCGGGGGTTATAGATCTACGGATCGTTTGGTTTACGTATTTATTGGCGCCGACCCCACAAATTCATCCGACTTATATTCCATAGACCCGGCCACAGGTGTAGCTACTTTGGTAAAGTCCAATATTGTACCCGGTCATGTTGATGGGGCTGAATTTTACATCAATAATGCAACTGGTGAGGAGGTTTTTCTAATACTGTATCAAAACGGGACCAGTGGTGGACCCGACCGGATTATGGCGGTAAATCCCAATGCAAGTGCAACAAGACCAGCCTGGTCTCCTTATGCAGGATATCCGGTTGTTCTTTCAGGTGCACGCACGCAAGCGGATGGTCTCTCATGGAACCCTGATACTGCAGAGTTCTATATTCAAAATGATAACAATGTTGATTATTATACGGTAGACATAACCACTGGAAACACAACGTTCGCCTTTACAACTTCCTTGGGAGTTGATGGCGAGGGAATAACTTATGCTAGTGATGGAACGAATTATATTGAGGATGAAAATATTGCAGGGCAGGGGCGCACGATTTTCATTGTTGATACCGATACCGGTAATTTGATTCCTGCAGCCCAATTAGGAAGTACCGGAGATGTGGAATCGATTATGGGCAACTTGGGCGTTAGAAACGACGCAGGTGATGCTCCGTCCTCGTATGGCTATGCCGCTCATATTTTACCAGTTTTAACGGCAACGGGGGTATCTATTTATTTGGGGAATGTTCCTCCAGATAGTGAGGATCCCTTTGGTAACTTCAGTATTGGTACTGCCGATGACAACAATGGTGACGATGAGGATGGGGTGACAAGCGGAGGTTCTGAAATTAGTGGGCAGGTTTTTGATCTCGGTCAGACCAAAACCCTTGATATAGTGGCAAATGGATCAGGATTACTTAATGCATGGATCGATTTTAATCGTGATGGTGATTTCAACGATGGTGGTGAGCAAATTGCTTCTAATGTTGCACCTTCAGGAGGCTCCATCACGTTAAATGTGCCTATACCAATTACTGCAAATAGTGGTACGTCTTACGCTCGTTTTAGATATTCATCAGAAGCAGGACTATCCCCCGGAAACTCAGAAGCGACCGATGGTGAGGTCGAAGATTATAGAATAGTTTTAAGGGATGCGACGGCATGTTCCGCGGGGTTTACCTTATATGAGCGTACGCACTATAATTATATATCTGCAACAGCAGTAATTATTGATAATAGTGTGGGTAATGAGAACAACGCACTCGGTAGTAACAATAATACAACGGCTTCCTTTAATAATAATAATGACGAATTAATTTTAGAAATGGCCTCCATCATCAATAGTGGTGATCTTGCCACCGTGAACGGTCCAGACGGGGATAGTTTTGATGTCTGGATATCATCCAGTAGTACGGGACCGTGGACATTTCTAGGTTCTAACGCACTTGATTACTCCTTTACTTCACCCATAGACTGGCAATATATAAGACTGAGAAGGGCGTCGGGCAGCACTGTAGAAATAAGTTATATCGAAGCTGAGAAATCAATTTCATCGTATACCTGTGAAGCCGATTTTGATGGGGATAGCATTCCGGATTTTGCGGACTTAGATGACGACAATGACGGAATCACGGATTGCGTTGAATCTTCCGATCAGGTTACTTCGGGATTTGCATGGTCGTTGAACAATCCCGCCGGTAATTTGACCATGGACACGGTGTATGATTCAAAAATCACGGATTGGGCCATTGATGCAACCACTAACATGGTCTTGACTACCGGGATATATTCAGTTGTGGGTTCCAATGTGCATATCACCAGTATGTCCGCCACCAGCCTGGAGAGTGCCATAATCAATAACGACTTTATCGAGGTGTCCTTTACAACAGGTATTCAAACCAGTTCTTATGTCATTGATAATATTATATCCGGATGGTTTCAACCTACGCAAGGGGATTCATACCGTTCTACACTAATGTATTCTGAAGGAACTACGGGAACTTGGTATACCTTGGCTAAAGACGTATTTCATACAAATGACGGTAGCGGCAGTTCGTACCTGACTTTTGACCATCTTAATGCCTCAGCTCTAGAATTAAAATCCAACACACAATATAAGTTCAGGGTCTACACTTATGGTCAAATAGATGATTCTTCGGAAAGCTACTCTATTTTTGATGATTTCACTTTTAATATTTCGGCATGCCGAGCCCAGGATATTGATACGGATGCATCAAGTGATCATCTTGATGGTGATAGTGATGGAGATGGGTGTAGTGATGCCAATGAGGCTTATGCCGATTCGAATGCTGATGGAGGGGATAATGATTACTTTGGTAATGGGAATCCGCCACCTACAAATGCAGACGGTACCGTAATTAGCGCTTCTTATGCAACCCCAGCGGATACTGACAGTAACGGCATCCCTGATCATGAAGAGGCAGGCGCAACGCCCATGGTAAATACCCAACCTCAAGATCAAGAGGTAGCTGACGGGGCTGATGCTACGTTTTCGGTTTCGGCGAGTGGGGGTATTTTAAGCTATCAATGGCAGGTAAGTACGGACAGTGGTATCAATTACTCGGATATATCGGGTGCTACGGCCAATTCATATACCGAGAACGGAGTGTCAGCAGCGGAAAACGGTAGTTTTTATCGTGTCATAATTTCAGATGGCAGTTTTGTCTGTGGAACGACAACCTCGAGCTCTGCTCTGCTCATTGTCTCAGCCGATTCAGATGGCGATGGAATTATTGACAAGACCGATTTGGACGACGACAATGATGGTATTCCAGATAATGAGGAATTAAGCACCGTAGCAGGTAATTCCCAGCCAGCCTGTGGAGGGGACACTTCAATGGATTTTAGTGCAAGTGCCACCCTGGTTTCAGGAACAGCCTTGCTTCAAGGAGCCGTTTACCGAATTGCGAATGTAACGACGGGTGTGGATGCCCTGGTAACGATTGCAAAAACGGTAAACGCCACGCCTACCAACATCGATAACAACTCTTCCGATACTTCGGCCTTTCGACCACAGACGGCTTTTAACCTAACCAATATAGGAGATCGCGGATATATAGAGTATAACATTCAGTTTGTTAGTGCTGGAGGTTCATCCCCTGTGGTCATCAATAAATTTTTCATGAATTTGAATGATATTGACGGGAACTCCAATTATGCTGAGCAAATATGGACGGATAATCCAACGAGTTATACCATTTCAAATCCTACGGAACTGACCATGACTACGGACGGCTCCTGGGTAATTGGTACCGCCGGAACCAGTGAGTTTCCCGGAGCTGGAAATACGTTTCCAGAAGTGAATTTTGGAGTAAGTTATACCTCCAAGTCTTCAATGTCCATAAGAGTAGGTGCTGAGGCAAGAGTGGCGGGTGCGAATGCAGGTGGAAGACAGCATAATATAGAATTTAGTTGCCTTACCAATTACAACAACCCGGAGAACTATGGTATTGATATTGACTCCGATGGGGTGGCAAATCACTTAGATTTAGATAGTGATAATGACGGTATTTATGATGCGGTAGAAGCTGGACATAACAGACCCCATAACAATGGGGTGCTCATAAGTACCTTTGGAGGAAACGGGTTGGCGGATTTGGTCGAAACGCTTCCTGAAAGTGGTACGTTGAACTACACTATTCTTGATACTGATGGTTCGGCCCCGCCAAATTATTTGGATACGGATAGCGATGATGATGGTTGTAGTGATGCCAATGAAGCTTATGCAGATGCCAATGCAGATGGAGGCGACAACGAGTATTATGATGTAGGGGATCCACCTACCACAGATGCCAATGGTAGGGTTACTTCTGCCACGTATCCAGTCCCGGTAGATTCTGGTGGTAATGGTACACAGGACTATGTGGAAGATACCGCTCCGGTGATTTTAACTCAACCTTTTGATGTAGCAATCTGTCCCGGTTGTAGCACACAATTTCCCGTAGTGGCCTCCAATGCGGATAGCTACCAATGGCAACTGTTTAATGGTTCAATTTGGGTCGACTTGACGAATACAGGAATTCATAGTGGTGCAACAACGGATACTTTAATCATCACTAATGCCACCCCGGCTGACAATGGCAATGAATATAGGGTGCTCATTTCTTCTGACGACTATATTTGCGGCCCAATCATATCGGATACGACAATCTTAACAGTTCGAGTAACGACCGTCATTACAAATCGTAGAATTACATATCGGGTTCGTAAAAATTAAAAAAAATTCTATTCAAAGGATTTGAGGGCGTAAAGCAACACCCAGAATTATTACCAACGCACAAATAGATTATCGACGTAATTCTTTTTGGAATTTGTAGCTCAATATTGAAGGTCAAACCCCGTAAATAATTTTGAATATACGCAATTGCGAAGTGAAAATTCTGATGCAATTCTCATCTCACTTTAACAAATTTATAGCACGTTTCAACGAGTTTTCAGAGGATTCAAAGAATGCGGAAAGATTATATAATTCAATGGGTCTTCGACGAAAAGTACTTCTTTGTTTGAACTATTTCTTCAAACCTAAACCTCATGTTTGCGTACATATACTGTGCAAATATACCTCTACACAACATTTATTTTAAGGAGCTGTCTTTATAATGAATATTTGTGGGATGTGATTGCAGGTAATCCATTTTGTCAAAGGCAATAGGAAAATCTGGAATTATTAATTATAGATACCAATATGACTATCGAAATTCTGAAAGTGAACTTGAATTTTAAAATTATGAAGAGTCAAGCAAATACAACTAGGAGCTGTTCCATTAAGGGTTTAATGGTAATTGCAGCTTTATTGTTGTCTACTATCTCTATAGCCCAAACAACCGTAACATTAGAAGACCAATGTAATTGTGAAGTACTACAGGGCACTGATGTATCCGCACCGGGAGCTACCACTCCAATTGGGGCCGACTTAGGTGATTTATATGTAAATACTACAACGGGTACTATCTATTTCTGGGATGGGGATTCATGGGAATTAACAACAGCAGCAAATACAGACAATCAGCAACTTCAAAATTTCAGTTTTGACACAACTACCAACGAATTAACGTTAACCCTTGAAAACGGTGGAACGGTATCGGCTGATTTAAGCACTTTGCAGGATGTTTTTACAGACACCAATACTACTAATTTCAGATTTGAGGTTGTTGGGGCGAATTTAGTAATTACGGACTCGGACAATAATATAGTTAGTGTTCCTTTGGCGGATATTGCTGCACAGGTAAATACCGATAATCAACTTTTAGAAAATTTCCAAGTCAATGGTGCAAATTTAGAAATTGGTATCTCCAATGGTAATACAGTTAGTATTCCATTGAATACTATAAGTAGCGATGATCAGACTTTAGCTGAGGTTTTAACGGAAGGAGCCGATGCGGCCGGTACGGTAATCACGGGACTCGGAACACCCGTTGCGGGAACCGATGCCGTGACAAAGGACTATGTGGACGCCCTTGCGGACGACGATGTGAGCGCCGCCGTTCTCGACGCGCCGACGAACGTACTGACGATCAGCGAGGGGACGACCGACGTAACGGTGGACCTGAGCGACCTGGACGACTCCGCCGGAGTGGCCGCCAACGCAGCCGATATCGCCACGAACACTACGGACATTGCGACCAACGCCGCGGACATCGTGAACAATTCCAACGACATCGCCACGAATGCCACGGACATTGCTGACCACATCGCCAACGACAACGATACCGATGACCAGAACGAGATACAGGACTTGGCCAACGTACTCGGTGAGGGCGCCGATGCGGCCGGTACGGTAATCACGGGACTCGGAACACCCGTTGCGGGAACCGATGCCGTGAACAAGGCGTATGTTGACGCCCTTGCGGACGACGACGTGAGCGCCGCCGTTCTCGACGCACCGACGAACGTACTGACCATCAGTGAAGGGACGACCGACGTAACGGTGGACCTGAGCGACCTGGACGATTCCGCCGGGGTTGCCGCCAACGCAGCCGATATCGCCACGAACACTACGGACATTGCGACCAACGCCGCGGACATCGTGAACAATTCGAACGATATCACCACCAACGCCACCAACATTGCGACCAATACAACGGACATAGCGACGAACGCCGTTGACATCGTGAACAATTCCAACGATATTACGACCAATGCTGCGGACATCGTGAACAATTCCAACGACATCGCCACGAACACTACGGACATTGCGACCAACACTACGGACATAGCGACGAATGCTACGGACATTGCTGACCATATCGCCAACGACAACGATACCGATGACCAGAATGAGTTACAGGATCTGGAAGAGGTAGTGCTTCGGGACCCAAGTGCTGGCGGGAACGTAATCACGAACCTGGGCGCGCCGACCAATCCTAACGATGCCGTGAACAAGGCGTATGTGGACGCCCTTGCGGACGACGACGTGAGCGCCGCCGTTCTCGACGCGCCATCTAACGTGCTGACAATCAGTGAAGGAACGACCGACGTATCGGTGGACCTGAGCGACCTGGACGACTCCGCCGGAGTGGCCGCCAACGCAGCCGATATCGCCACGAACACTACGAACATCGCTACGAATACAACGGACATCGCGACCAACGCAGCGGATATCGTGAACAATTCCAACGATATCACCACGAACGCCAACAGTATTGCGACCAATACAACGGACATCGCCACGAATACCGCTGACATCGTAACCAATGCCAACGATATTACGACCAATACTTCGAACATTGCCACGAACACTACGGACATAGCGACCAACGCAGCGGATATCGTGAACAATTCCAACGATATCACCACGAACGCCACCAACATTGCGACCAATACAACGGACATCGCCACGAATGCCACGGACATTGCGACCAACACTACGGACATAGCGACGAATGCTACGGATATTGCTGACCATATCGCCAACGACAACGATACCGATGACCAGAACGAGATACAGGACTTGGCCAACGTACTCGGTGAGGGCGCCGATGCAGCTGGTACGGTAATCACGGGACTAGGAACACCCGTTGCGGGAACCGATGCCGTGACAAAGGACTACGTGGACGCCCTTGCGGACGACGACGTGAGCGCCGCCGTTCTCGACGCACCGACGAACGTACTGACGATCAGCGAGGGGACGACCGACGTAACGGTGGACCTGAGCGACCTGGACGATTCCGCCGGAGTTGCCGCCAACACAGCCGATATCGCCACGAACACTACGGACATTGCGACCAACGCCGCGGACATCGTGAACAATTCCAGCGACATCGCCACGAACACTACGGACATAGTGACGAACGCCACTAACATTGCGACCAACACAACGGACATCGCCACGAATGCCACGGACATTGCTGACCATATCGCCAACGACAACGATACCGACGACCAGAACGAGTTACAGGATCTGGAAGAGGTAGTACTTCGGGACCCAAGTGCCGGCGGGAACGTGATCACGAACCTGGGCGCGCCGATCGATCCTAACGATGCCGTGAACAAGGCGTATGTTGACGCCCTTGCGGACGACGACGTGAGCGCCGCCGTTCTCGACGCGCCATCTAACGTTTTGACAATCAGTGAAGGAACGACCGACGTAACGGTGGACCTGAGCGACCTGGACGACTCCGCCGGAGTTGCCGCCAACGCAGCCGACATCGCCACGAACGCCACCAACATTGCGACCAATACAACGGACATCGCGACCAACGCAGCGGATATCGTGAACAATTCCAACGACATCACCACGAACGCGAACAATATTGCGACCAATACAACGGACATCGCCACGAATTCCGCTGACATCGTAACCAATGCCAACGATATTACGACCAATGCTTCGAACATTGCCACGAACACTACGGACATAGCGACAAACGCTGCGGACATCGTGAACAATTCCAACGATATCACCACGAACGCCACCAACATTGCGATCAATACAACGGACATCGCCACGAATACCACGGACATCGCTGACCATATCGCCAACGACAACGATACCGACGACCAGAACGAGTTACAGGACTTGGGATTATCAGGTGATAATCTTTCCTTGAGTAACGACCCAACGCCTACGGTAATAGACTTATCTGATTATAGAGAGACTGTCACCGGAATTAACGATATAACGGTAACGGATGATGGTAACGGGAACTATACTGTCGACTACGTCGACGGGGATAAAGATTCAACCAATGAGCTCACGCTTAGGGGTACTGGAGGTCCCACGGGAGCACCTGCAGAAGGGACCACATATGTGGACACGGCAAGCGGACAATTATATGTATATGACTCAGGTGCTTGGATACCAGTTGGTGGTAGTGCCACACCTGGTGACGCTAGCGATACGAACGAACTTATTACTTTTTTCGGTATAAACGGAACCGATCTTCGTATCACGGAGGCGGGTACGGACTTCGATGTTCCCTTGAGTAGTATCGGAACCGACGAACAGGACATCAGTACGGACAATAGTCCGGGTAACATAACCATAGACAACGGTAGTACGCTGACCTTGAACGTGAATGATGCAGATTCGGATATAACAAATGAAATCAACACTAGATTTCAGGTGGTTGGTAGTGACTTGGAAATAGAAGATGATAACGGTATTTTGTCTGTACCTCTGGCTGATATTGCTGCTGGTGGTGCGGTGGGTCCCCAGGGTCCAATGGGTCCGCAAGGCCCGATAGGTCCACAAGGCCCCGATGGTAATCAAGGTCCACAAGGTCCCGACGGTAACCAAGGTCCTGACGGTAACCAAGGGCCACAAGGCCCGATAGGTCCACAAGGCCCCGACGGCAACCAAGGTCCTGACGGTAACCAAGGCCCGATAGGTCCGCAAGGACCCGACGGTAACCAAGGTCCCGACGGTAACCAAGGTCCCGATGGTAATCAAGGTCCACAAGGCCCGATAGGTCCACAAGGACCCGACGGTAACCAAGGTCCCGATGGTAATCAAGGTCCGATAGGTCCACAAGGACCCGATGGCAACCAAGGTCCTGACGGTAATCAAGGTCCGATAGGTCCACAAGGCCCCGATGGTAATCAAGGTCCACAAGGTCCAATAGGTCCGCAAGGCCCGATAGGTCCACAAGGCCCCGATGGTAATCAAGGTCCTGACGGTAACCAAGGGCCACAAGGCCCGATAGGTCCACAAGGACCCGACGGTAACCAAGGTCCCGATGGTAATCAAGGTCCGATAGGTCCACAAGGACCCGATGGCAACCAAGGCCCAGATGGTAACCAAGGTCCGATAGGTCCACAAGGACCCGATGGCAACCAAGGTCCTGACGGTAATCAAGGTCCGATAGGTCCACAAGGCCCCGATGGTAATCAAGGTCCACAAGGTCCAATAGGTCCGCAAGGCCCGATAGGTCCACAAGGCCCCGATGGTAATCAAGGTCCTGACGGTAACCAAGGGCCACAAGGCCCGATAGGTCCACAAGGCCCCGACGGCAACCAAGGCCCCGATGGTAATCAAGGTCCACAAGGCCCTATAGGTCCACAAGGACCCGACGGTAACCAAGGTCCCGATGGTAATCAAGGTCCACAAGGTCCCGACGGTAATCAAGGCCCCGATGGTAATCAAGGTCCACAAGGCCCAATAGGTCCACAAGGACCCGATGGCAACCAAGGTCCTGACGGTAACCAAGGTCCGATAGGTCCACAAGGACCCGATGGTAATCAAGGTCCACAAGGTCCCGACGGTAATCAAGGCCCCGATGGTAATCAAGGTCCACAAGGCCCAATAGGTCCACAAGGACCCGATGGCAACCAAGGTCCTGACGGTAACCAAGGTCCGATAGGTCCACAAGGACCCGATGGCAACCAAGGTCCTGACGGTAATCAAGGTCCGATAGGTCCACAAGGTCCAGATGGTAATCAAGGTCCTGACGGTAATCAAGGTCCACAAGGCCCGATAGGCCCGCAAGGCCTCGACGGCAACCAAGGTCCTGACGGTAACCAAGGACCCGACGGTAACCAAGGTCCACAAGGCCCCGATGGTAACCAAGGCCCCGATGGTAATCAAGGTCCAATAGGTCCGCAAGGTCCTGACGGAAATCAAGGTCCACAAGGCCCGATAGGTCCGCAAGGTCCTGACGGTAACCAAGGTCCTGACGGTAACCAAGGTCCTGACGGTAACCAAGGTCCAATAGGTCCGCAAGGTCCTGACGGTAATCAAGGTCCAATAGGTCCACAAGGCCCCGATGGTAACCAAGGTCCTGACGGTAATCAAGGTCCGATAGGTCCACAAGGACCCGATGGCAACCAAGGCCCGCAAGGCCCGATAGGTCCACAAGGTCCCGACGGTAATCAAGGCCCCGATGGTAATCAAGGTCCACAAGGCCCCGATGGTAACCAAGGTCCTGACGGTAATCAAGGTCCGATAGGTCCACAAGGTCCTGACGGCAACCAAGGTCCTGACGGTAATCAAGGTCCACAAGGCCCGATAGGTCCACAAGGTCCCGACGGTAATCAAGGCCCCGATGGTAATCAAGGTCCACAAGGTCCAATAGGTCCACAAGGACCCGATGGCAACCAAGGTCCTGACGGTAACCAAGGTCCGATAGGTCCACAAGGACCCGATGGCAACCAAGGTCCTGACGGTAATCAAGGTCCAATAGGTCCACAAGGCCCCGATGGTAACCAAGGTCCTGACGGTAATCAAGGTCCGATAGGTCCACAAGGTCCTGACGGCAACCAAGGTCCTGACGGTAATCAAGGTCCCGATGGTAATCAAGGTCCGATAGGTCCACAAGGTCCCGACGGTAACCCAGGTGCTGATGGTGCTGATGGTCCTCAAGCCTTGGTACTAACCTCTGCAGAAGCAGCAGGTGCCAACTGTGCTGATGGAGGTATACGAGTTGATACTGGGATAGATGATAATGATAACGGTATTTTGGAATCTATTGAAATAGATAATACGGAATATGTATGTAACGGAGCAGATGGCGCAACCGGCCCAGCGGGTCCTACAGGAGCTCAAGGTCCTCAAGGAAACGTTGGTCCACAAGGTCCAGCAGGTCCATCCGGTCCTACAGGGGCTACCGGTCCACAAGGACCAGCAGGAGATCCAGCTACAGATGATCAAACATTGGCAACAACAGGTGCGCCAGGTCAGATTTCAATAACTGGAGGTAACGCCATTACATTAAATGTAGACGATGCGGACTCCGTCATCGGTAACGAATCGGTGACGAACCTAAGCTTCGACGGTACTACCTTGACCTTGGAACAAGATGGAGCCCCAAATGAGACTGTTGATCTAAGCTCTGTAAATGCTGCTAATATCTATAATACAGATGGTACATTAACAGGTAATAGAGCTGTAACCCAAAACAATTTTGACCTGAACTTTGATGCCAATACTTTGGTAGTGAGTGGAGATGATAATAGGGTTGGTATCGGAACAGCAGCTCCATCCACGGATTTAGATGTCAACGGTAATGCAAGGGTAAGGACTCTTCCAGCTAGTGCGGATACCGATCAGTTGGTATCGGCCGATGCGAACGGAAATCTTAGAAAAGTTAACTCTTTAAAGGCTTCCAAAGTATTTTATCCGCCTTCTATAGCTATTGATGCCTCGGCGACAGGGACGTATTCCATCAATTTATATGATCAGTATATTGCTCAATTTGGTTCGCCAGTAGTTAGTAGTGCGGGGACTATTCCTACCTACTTGGTTTCAGAACTTGATTATCATGTCACGTATGCGGACCCGGACGTATTTGGTAATGGTACCACAGTTCAAAATATGTCGGTAAACGCAGCAGGAGTTCTTTCTTATGAAGTGTTCAACACACCTGCCGATTACAATACTTTGATTAACGTAGTATTCGTTGTAAAATAATCAACTAGAAAACGACCCAAATCGATTTGAAAAGAACCCTTTCATATAAAAAGCTATTCCTCAGTTGTGTTCTTACACTACTGGGAATAGTTGCATCCAACGCACAGTTTTTGCTTCAGGCTCCCAACAGTTCCGATGAAAACAATTATCGGTGGTACGAAGCCTCGGATACGAATACTGTTTTGGGTACGGATTTCTTTTATGAGGTTACCACTCCCGGTATTTATTTCGCTACGTATGACGGTACCTTATGTGGTTCTAATGCAACGGGTTATTTTATTGTAACGAATTGCAATGCTCCAGATAACCAAGTTACCCTGGATATTAGCTCCAATGTAACTTCTGGTGCTTCCGTTAGCTGGAGTCCGGCTGTATCTGGAGACCAACTGAGGCCTGTGGTCACATCAACCCAGACTGTGGTACGCTACACGGCCACGGTGACAAAAGTTGGTAACGCTGTAAGTCTTCCCAATTTTACCGTAGTATGTCTGCAACAAGCGGCAACCTTAGTAGATGACGTGGTCGTCACTGACGAGGATGTTTCCATAGTAGTGGATATTTATGATAATGATTCTGATTTACCAACAACAGGAACATTAACAAGAACGAACCCGACCAATGGAACGGTTTCTATAGATGACAATGCAACTCCAAATGACCCAACCGACGATGTAGTAACCTATATTCCAAACCCGGATTATAATGGAACGGATAGTTTTGATTATACCGTTTGTAACGATAGTGGTGCTTGTAGTACAGCAACGGTCTCTATGACCGTGCTCCCAATTTTGGACACTTTAGATGATTTTGCAACAACAGAACAGGATATTCCTGTTGTAATTGATGTGTTGGCCAATGATAATGATATACCAACTACGGGAACCCTAACCGCAACGAGTCCAACCTCAGGTTCTGTGAATCTTGATGACAACGGCACACCTAACGACCCTTCAGATGATACGATTACGTATACACCAAATCCAGGTTTTGATGGAACAGATACGTTTACCTATACGCTTTGCGATACTTTAGGGAATTGTGATACCGCAACAGTCACCGTTCTGGTAAATGCTCCGGGCTCCGATTTGGATAGTGATGACGATGGTATCGTAGATAGTTTTGAAGACTTAAACCTAGATGGAGATAATGATCCTTCAACGAACCCTACAGACTCCGATGGAGATGGGTTTGCGGATTATTTGGACATAGATAGCGACAACGACGGTATTCCAGATAATATTGAAGCACAGACTACCCAAGATTATCTACCACCAAGTGGCGTAGACGCCAATGGTAACGGATTGGATGACGCCTACGAGGCCAATGGTAATGTCGGTATATTCCCTGTGGATACAGATGGAGACAGTTTACCTGATTACCTAGACGAAGATAGTGACAACGATAATGTTCCGGATAATATTGAAGCACACGATCAGGACCATGATGGTATTCCCGACGTAGTTTTCATCGGCTCGGATAAAGATGACGATGGTCTTGATGATGGTTACGAAGGTGCAATTACGGTAGATATTGATGTAAACGACGAAATTGATGATCCTTTTGGACAGTTGCCTAATACAGATAGTGACAATGAATCCGATTACAGGGATACTGATGATGATGATGATGGAATTGAAACAATTGATGAGGATTTAGATTTGGATGGTGATTATGCCAATGATGACTCTGACGACGACGGCATTCCAAATTATCTGGATTCGGACTTAGGAGAACAAGCGGAGACTATTGAGGTGTTTAATGTGATAACTCCTAATGGCGATGGAGTCCATGATGTACTTCAGATCAGTGGTTTGGAGAACTATCCGAACAATACAATTAGAATTTATAACCGATGGGGTGTATCTGTATTCACCACAAGAGCTTATGATACCGAAGGAAACGTTTTTGACGGTACCTCTCAAGGCAGGATTACGGTTGATCAGGATAACAAACTGCCGGTTGGTACTTATTTCTATATCCTTGACTATGAAGAACCTAACGGAAACATGAAACAATTATCGGGTTACCTGTATATTAATAGATAAGAATATGTCCATATTTATAAAAATGATGAAAGGAAATACCTCTAGGAACTTGGGACTACTACTTGTAGTGCTTTGTACCGGGATATTTTCTTATGGACAGCAGGATGCCCAGTATACACAATACATGTATAATACGGTTAGTGTAAACCCAGGATACGCAGGTTCTAGGGGGCAAATTAGCATTGCAGCTCTACACCGTTCCCAATGGATAGGTTTGGACGGTGCACCCGTTACGCAAACTTTTAATATTCACTCGCCGATCGGGTACCGAGGGGTAGGTTTAGGTTTATCTGTAGTAAACGATAAGATTGGCCCTACTTCCGAAACTAATTTTGATGTTGACTTCTCCTATACTATCTGGACATCAACGGAAGGAAGGTTAAGTTTTGGACTCAAAGCCAGTGCAAACCTACTGGATGTCCGATTTTCGGAACTGAACCAATTTGCTCCCGACCAGACTTTACAACAGGATATAGACAATAGACTTTCGCCAAACATCGGCGCAGGAGTATATTACCATACAAATAATTTTTACGCAGGTCTTTCGGTTCCAAGATTTTTAGAAACCTCTCATTTTGAGGAATCTTCGCTATCCACAGCAAAGGAACAAATGAATTTTTATCTTATTACAGGATATGTTTGGGATGTTAATCCGTTTTTAAAATTTAAACCTACACTGCTCACAAAGGTGGTTCAGGGAGCACCGTTGCAAGTAGATTTATCCGCAAATTTCATGTTCAGCGAAAAATTCATCCTGGGTGCTGCCTACAGATGGGATGCTGCTTTCAGTGGAATGGCCGGATTTAACGTATCCAATAAATTTCTCATAGGTGTGGCATACGATCGTGAGATTACCGAGCTTGGTAACGCCGCATTTAACGATGGTTCTTTTGAAGTTATTTTGAGATACGACTTCATTTCTACCAAGGAAAACTTGAAGTCTCCACGATTCTTTTAGAGGTCCGATTAGGAACGTCTATTTTCATATCTATTTATTTTACTCCATGTTGTGCCTAGGCTTGTGCAAAGATGTTATTTTTGTATCATGAAGGAAGAGGAAGTTATTCTTGTGAACCAAAATGATGAGCAGATTGGTACCATGCCAAAAATGGAAGCTCATGAGAAAGCAAAACTACATAGAGCGTTTTCTGTATTCATCCTAAATGAGCATGGCGAAATGATGCTCCAACAAAGGGCATCAGAAAAGTACCATTCTCCATTACTATGGACCAACACCTGTTGTAGCCATCAAAGGGTGGGGGAGACCAACATTGAGGCAGGTAAAAGAAGGTTGAAAGAAGAAATGGGATTTAGTACCGACCTTAAGGAATTATTCTCATTCATTTACAAAGCTCCCTTTGATAACGGTTTAACAGAGCATGAACTTGATCATGTTATGTTAGGATATTATAATAATCCCCCGGATATCAACCCAGAAGAAGTTGGTGACTGGAAATGGATGTCACCAAATGCCGTAAAACAGGATATAGCAGAAAATCCAGCCAATTACACGGTATGGTTCAAAATTATATTTGAAAAATTCTATGAGCATTTGCTCTCTAATATAGATACTAGATGAAAGTAAAAATAAGCAGAAAGGCCCATTTTAATGCAGCCCACAGGTTATACAGGAAGGATTGGGACGATGCAAAAAATGACAGCGTATTTGGAAAGTGCAATAATCCTAATTTTCATGGTCATAATTATGAACTTATTGTAAGTGTAAATGGAGAAATTGATTCCGATACCGGCTTTGTAATGGATATGAAGGTGCTAAAGGATTTGATTAAAGATGAGATTGAAGATGCGTTGGATCACAAAAATTTGAACTTGGAAGTTCCCGAATTTAAGGAACTGAACCCGACTGCAGAAAATATTGCGGTAGTCATATGGAACAAATTACGTCCGCACATCGCTAAGGAAAATGAACTGGAAGTCGTTCTTTATGAAACACCACGTAATTTTGTAACCTACTCTGGATAATGGCTTTAAAAGTTGGTGATACCATTCCGGAATTTAGTTTACCCGACCAAAATGGCGATATATTTTCAATAAAAGACTTTTTGGGTAAAAAACCTTTTGTCCTCTTTTTCTATCCAAAAAATAATACGTCAGGTTGTACCAAGGAGGCCTGTGACTTCAGGGATAGCTATGAAAATTTTACATCAAAAGGAGTAGAGGTAATTGGTATAAGTGCAGATTCGGTAAAGAGCCATCAAAAGTTTAGGGAAAAGCACCGACTACCGTTTGTGTTATTGTCGGATGCTCGAAACGAGGTAAGAAAACTTTTTAAGGTGAAAAATAGTCTTTTGCTGCTCCCTGGAAGAGAGACTTACGTAGTTGATGATACCGGGAAGGTCATCATGGTTTTCAACAGTATTAGTGCTTCGGAGCATATGAAAAGAGCTTTAAAGGCAGTTTCAAATTAACGAATCATCCTATTAGAAAATAATCGATGAATATTTATCCCATAAAATTCAGACCAATTTTAAAAGAACGTCTCTGGGGCGGTACGAAGTTGAAAGAAGTGCTGGGTAAACCCATAGATAGTGATATCACCGGGGAGAGCTGGGAAATATCAACCGTAAAAGGGGATATTTCATCAGTCGCCAATGGAGTGTATGAAAACAAATCCTTGCAGGATTTGATAAATGAATATCCGGAGGAATTATTAGGAAAAAGCGTGGTGGACAGATTTGGAAGGGAATTTCCCATTCTAATTAAATTTATTGATGCAAAACAGGATTTATCCATTCAATTACATCCCAACGACGCCTTGGCCAAAGAACGACACAATTCTTTTGGAAAAACGGAAATGTGGTATATTATGGATGCTGATCCGGAGGCCGAACTTATTGTTGGGTTCAATAGAGATGTAACAAAAGATGAATATGCTGAAAGCCTTACAGAAAATCGATTACTGGATTTACTGAATTACGAAAAGGTTAAGGAAGGGGATACTTTTTTTATAAATACTGGCAAGATCCACGCTATTGGGGCAGGGGTTCTTTTGGCAGAAATTCAACAAACTTCGGACGTTACATATCGCGTTTTCGATTTTAATAGAAAGGATAAGGACGGCAATTTAAGGGAGCTTCATACGGAATTGGCTTTAGATGCCATAGACTATGAGAAGAAAGATGATTTTAAAGTAGATTATGCGGTCGGTAAGAACACCGCCAATGAGATGGTAGACTGCCCATATTTTAAGACTAACTTTCTTCATCTTACAAACAATCTAGAACAAGATATTACAAAGAGGGATTCCTTTACCATCTACATGTGTGTGGGCGGTAGTGCACGAATCCAGACTGGGGACGCGGAGGAGTCCATACAGAAAGGTGAAACAGTATTGATTCCGGCTACGACCAATAGTGTAAGAATCAACACTTCTAATGCGAAATTGTTGGAGGTCACTATTTAATTGGAATTTTAACTTTGACGGTCGTAAAGTTGTATTTTTGCGAAAAATAAAATTAAAATGGCAAGTATTAGAGATTTAAAAAAAGATATAAATTATGTCCTCGGGGATATCATTGAGGCTGTATATATTGTTGAGGAGGCTAATGGAAAACCAAACTCTAAAGAGGGAGCTAAGGTTATTGATGGTGCCATCGCTACTTTTGATGACTTAATTGCAAAGGTCAATAAGAGGGATGTTGAGAATAGGCAAAAACACTTAAAAGAAGTACGTGCCGAATTGGAGACCAGGGCAAAAAAATTGGTAGACGACCTCAATAAACTGAACTAGAATCAATAGTTTTAAGATATAAAGCATCCAAGGTTTGGATGCTTTTTTTATTCTTTATTTTTCAAATATTCTTGAAGTTCTCGCCCATATTTAGAGTCCGCCACCTCTGGGGATAACACACTAAAAATGGAATCAAGATACTTCCTATTGGCATCAGGCACTTCCTTCAGCGCAATGTAGGGAGCAATATAAGAATCACTATTATTAAGGGCAAAATTGATAGCATAGAGATAGCCCCTCTTCACATTGTTGTTCGTTACCTGCTCTATGGAATCTAGCTCTGATTGCTGTAAGGGGTTTTCATTTTGTACGGACATCTGCATGAGTTCCAAGCTTCTTTTGTTAATTCCAGACATGACCTTCCTATATTCCTTCAGTTTATCATGACTTTTGGAACCGGTAATTTTGGCATTGGTATCAAATGTATTCCAATTCGTTTGTACATTGATAATACCTGGTTCCCCAAAAAATGTTATTCGATCATTAATGTCGTTGTTATCTTTTTTGTCCAAGTATAAATAAAAGATTTCAGGGCTTTCTACCTCCGTTTTGAAAGTAAATTTGCCATCGCCATCAATTTCTAAAGAATCGATAGTAATCAATGCTGTGTCCCTTACATGTTGAAAATGTAGTGTACCTTTTTTAAGCCCTTTGATAGTCCCAGTTAGGGTCATTGTGTTTTCCGTGTCCCCACCACAGGAGCTAAGTAGAATTGAAATACTTAAAACAGCTAGTAATTTCTTCATAAAAATTAATTAAGGCGCAAATATCACTATTTTTTTGCGACTAATAATTCAAAATACCAGGGAATCCATCAAGAAATCAGTTGTATTAAACGGTAGATGCAACTTCCATTAGGTAAGCGCACAGCAATGCCCCCTGTACCAACTACATAGCCCAAAACTGCCAGAAGTACGCCTACCGAGGTCAACGATGGGTGGAACTCTGCCGCAACTACTGGTGCTGATGCAGCCCCTCCAACATTGGCCTGACTTCCCACCGCTAAGAAGAAATAGGGAGCTTTAATGAGTTTTGCCACGAGAATCAATAATCCGGCATGAATTGTAATCCAAATAAATCCGATGGCAATTAGCCCAGGGTTTTCCAATACTTTGCCTAAATCCATTTTCATGCCTATCGTTGCAACTAGGATGTAAATGAACATACCGCCAATTTTACTTGCTCCAGCACCCTCGTAACTCTTAGCCTTAGTAAAGGAAAGGGCAATACCTACCGCCGTAGCGATTACCACCATCCAAAAGAAAGCAGAGCCTAAAAACGACAGAAAGCTTTTTGTATCGCTTATCGCATCAAAGTTATTGGTAAGAAATTCACTTATATGGTCTCCGAAAAAATGCGCAAAACCGGTAGCTGCAAAAGCCAAACATAACATTATCATATAATCATTTAATGTGGGAACCCTAGTAATCCTTTCTGTGAATTCCGTAACCTTTATTTTTAAGGTTTCTATAGCGCTAGTATCCGCCTTTAACCATTTGTCAATCCGTTTTGTCTTACCGACACCCAAAAGTATAATGGCCATCCATACATTGGCAACAACGATATCAATGAGTACCATTCCACCATATTTTTCAGGATTATATTGGAAGATTTCTAACATGGCCGCTTGATTGGCTCCGCCGCCTATCCAACTTCCGGCTATGGTAGACAAGCCCCTCCAAATAGCATCGAAATCATTACCGCCCACCGTCTCAGGCGAAAAGATAGATACTATTAAAATGGCCAGTGGTCCACCGATAATTATCCCCGCACTCCCCGTTAAAAACATTATCAGTGCTTTGGATCCCAAATTGGCTATAGCCTTTAAGTCTATACTCAAGGTCATCAATACCAAAGCGGCGGGCAAAAGATATCTGCTTGCCATAAAGTATAAATTGGATGTTTCATCGGAAATAAGACCACTGCTGGCCAAAATTGCGGGTAACAGATAGCACATCAAAACCGCAGGTACAACGGAATAGAATTTTTTCCAAAAACCGGAGGTCAGGGAAGAGGTGTAAAAAATGAAACCTAAGGCAAGTGCCAAGAGCCCAAAGACAACGGTATCATTCGTTATCAATGGCTGTGCTATGGTGTTTTCCATACTTTAGTGAAAAGGTTGTGGTTTTTCAAATATACTCAAATAACAAGATGGTGTTTTATAAATTCTGCCACCCCGTTTTCCGTATTGCTTACGGTCACATAATCTGCTATTCTCTTCAATTCTGCCCTTGCATTGCCTACCGCCACTCCTATTCCACAATGGCTTAGCATTTCCAAATCATTGTAATTATCACCAAATGCAAGCACATCCGCCAGTGTTTCAGTTGGTTTAAGGAGTTGTTTTATGGCTGTAAGCTTGGAAACCGTTTTGGGAGCTATCTCGATTAAGGTATCATTGGAACGATAAATATTAATTGAACTTCCTAATTTCTCGTTCAGGATGGGAATGAGTATATCTGAACTTTCCTTAGTGCCCATGAGCATGATTTTATGGGCACCTAAATCTCTAGCTTGCCAATCTGTAATAGTTTCTGATGTAGGTCTAAAAATAGCCTTTGTTCGCGTATATTTTATTTCCTTTTCAACCCTTTCAGAGCTTTCAGGAACATACCATTCATCCTTATAATAGAGACCCAATGCTGTTTTCAGAGGTGCACAGTGGTTAGAAATCTCGTGAACGATATTTAGGGGAATAGTTGTAGAATGGACCTCCTTTTCATTATCTATTATAAGTGCACCATTATAACATATAATAGGTTGTTTTTCTATGTTCAACCTTTTTTGAAGGTAGCGCATACCGCTTGGCATTCTTGCGGAGACTAAAATAATTCGGACAGTGCGCTTAACTCGATTTAACTGTGCAATCGTAAACTCCGAGACATCACTTTTGGTGATGAGCAATGTGCCATCTAAATCTGAACATAAGAGTTTAGGCTTCATATTAAATGTTTAACCAGTAGCTCAACTTTAGGTTGATGGAACGGAATTTAGGCTCAATGATACTCACTGAATAATTATCATTATACACGATGAAAAGGTCGGACAATGGAGCAAATCGCCATTGTAACCTAGAATTGATGCCCAAGTTATCCCTTTGGTTGCTGTATTGTATTAATGTAGACCAGAAAATGGACTTGCTAAAGGTAATATCAACTTTAGGGCTTATCAGCCAAATAGCAGCGCTTGGAAATGGATCTGGTAAATCTATTTGGTCATAATTAAAGGTCATTGACAATTGTGCCTTAGGTTGAAAGCGCATGACCATACGGCCTTGTAACGAGAATCGATTTCCGTTGAAGAATCTTCCTAATGTAGACTGGATATTATACGAAAAGAGTCTTCGCTGATCAGATTGATATCCAACCTCTGCGTTGTTATAATGGTACCCTACTTCTCCGGGCAGGGGAATGGCTCCTTCTGTACCCGTGGGGTCAAAATCGTTAAATAAAAAGGTGTAGGTATTGGTGAACTCAATTCTGGCCTGAGATTGATCGTTGAATTGTACCTCGTATCGGCCTCGAAAATCATAATCCGTATTTTGGAAATTTCTGCTGGGACTCCATCTGATATTAGGAAAAAACTGAATTGAATGATTTTGGACAATTCCTGTTTTTGGCCAAAATACCCGTTCCATACTTAGTATCTGCTTAAAGATATCTGTCCTGCGTACAAAACCTAAATCGGAACGAAAATCTTCGTCCACAAACGTACTTTTAGCAAATAGGTTGAACTTTCTAGTGTTATAGCGCATAGCTATTCCAGAAGCAAAATTTCCTGTGTTATCCCCTGGTTGGAATGATTTATGGGTGAAAAATTTGCCGTTCCAGGTGTTGTTCTTAGAGGCGAGATTATAGTCAATACCTAAAACTCGGTTGTACGCATCATTAGGTTCAACAAAATCGTAATCTTTAAAAGATTGTTTGTTAATAAAGAATGCTCCGATGTTGGAGCGAGAAAATACACGCTGCTGTATGGCTAGGACGGTATTGTTATTAGAAGGAATTTCGTTTTCAAGGTCTTCTGCCGTCTGAATGTTCAGCACACCAATTCTAGTGTCGTTTGTTATTTTACCACTAAGGCGTACCCCTCCCAGAAGGTTATTTTCTATGGTATTGCCAACGGTGTCTTGGGCGATTCCTATACGTCTAGAGAAAAACGGACTCACATCAAAACCATCACCGAAACTTGCAAAAAGATCATTATTATCAATAAAAAATTGGCGTCGCTCCGGTAAAGCAATCTCAAAACGGGTAAGGTTGGTTATAAAATTGTCTACCTCTACCGTAGAGAAATCCGGGTTAAGAGTTAAGTCAAGATTTAAGCTATTGCCTATTGATACTTTGGCATCTGCACCTACCTTAAAATTATCCAGATTTTCGCCATTGTCAAAATCTCTTGCCTGAATACCATTTACATAGGGGATGAAAGCAAAAGGTGTCCTTGATTTCCCCAACGGTTTCTCAAAGACCATATCTCCCATGAAAGCGAGATTGTATATCTGCTGATTTTGTGGGATTCTTGTCCAAGTACTTCGTTCATTAGATTGCGTTTCAATACGATAGCTGTTAAACCGCCATTTGGTGGACCCTTCTTCAAATTTCAAGGAGGTAAGCGGAATAATCATTTCTGCCGTAAAATAATCGTCGTAAATTTTAGCATCTCCTTTCCACTTTACGTCCCAAGAGAGATTAAAATCATCTTGTCCGGTACCACCGTTCGCAATAAGGGCTTCACGTCGAACACCATAAGGGTTTATACCAAATAAAAAAGCATTGGTGCCATCATTAAAAGTGTCAAAAACTAGAGAAAAACTATCGCTCCCGCTACCTCTAAAATCACGTTGTAGCGATTGGGTAGCATAATTTGTACCACTGGAGTAAGCCTTTATCCCTACATAGATATTCTTGTCGTCATAAAGAATTTTAATTTGAGATTGCTTTCTTGCCTGTATGGAATCTGTCGGAAAATATTCCCAAAATTCATTGGCGATTCCAGCCATCTCCCAGATGGGCTCGTCTAAATTACCGTCGGCGATAATGGTTTCGGAAATCTGTTTAACCATGAATGTCTTACGTTCTTTTTGAGAAAAAAGGGTAGTAAAAATCAAGGAGAAAATAAATACTAAAAAAGCTCTCGTCATAGGAGTTTCTTCCAAGTGGATTCCAAATTTAAGAGTTTAGTCGGATAACTAAATTCAATTACGGTAATTTATGCCAATACATTTAAATTAGATATTGAGCCAATAGGTCAACTTAAGGTTGATGGAACGGAACTTCGGCTCTATTATATTCACGAAATAGTTGTCATTATAAACAATGAAAAGGTCCGATAAAGGAGCAAAACGCCATTGTAATCTTGAGTTGATGCCTAGATTATCCCTTTGATTGCTGTATTGCAAAAGTGTTGACCAAAAAATCGATTTACTAAATGTAATACCCACTCGTGGACTTACCAGCCAAAGGTCCGCACTGGGGTAAGGATCGGGTAAGCTAATTCTATCATAGTTAACATTAAGGCTCAGACGTACTTTGGGTTGCAACCGTAATGTTGCTTCAGCGCTTGTCGAAAAACGTTCACCGTTAAAAAAGCTGCCAATTGAAGCATCTGCCTCAATGGCAAATACATTGGCTTGATTAGACTGATAGCCTACGCTTACGGAACCAAAAGTATATCCTTGGTTTCCTGGTAGTTCAACAGCGCCATCGGTACTGGTAGGGTCAAAAGACTCCGTTAGGAAAATATAACTATTGCTATACTCCACTCCAAATTGAGAAAAGTCTTTCATATTGAACCGATAGTTCAACATGATATCATGGTCGGTTTTTTTATAGTCAAGACTTGGACGCCAAGTTATAATTGGAAAAATTTCCAAACCATGGTTGTTAATCGGTCCCTTTTTAGGCCAAAAAAGCCGTTGTACCGAAGTGGCAGATTTAATGATATCTGTTCGTCTGATAAAACCAAGGTCCGACCTAAAATCATTATCAACATAAGCTAAATCCGTAAAGACGTTCCAAAACCTTGAATTCCTACCTAAAAAAGCACCCGCAGAGCCGTTACCCTCACTATCTCCAGGTTGGAAGGACTTGTGCGCATAGAATTTTCCGGACCAAACATTATTCTCACTGGCGAGGTTATAATCAATTCCCATAACCCTATTGTATTCATCCTCTTCCGTTATATAGGATTCATTTCCGAAGGCTTGGCGGTTGATGAAAAACACCCCTATGTTAGAACGTGCAAATACGCGTTGTTGTAAGGCAAACATCATATTATTATTCGATGCTATTTGCTGCTCTTCATTCTTGGCGGTCTGTATATTCAGAAATCCTAGTCTTAAGTTGTTATTCAGTTTGCCGCTTAAACGGATTCCCCCTAGAATATCATTTTGAACAGAATTACCTGCACTGTCCGTAGCTATACCTATTCGTCTTGAAAAAAAGGGGTTGGCGTCCCTACTGCCACCAAAGCTTCCGAACAGGTCATTATTGTCTACGAAAAACTGCCTTCTTTCCGGCAAGGACACTTCAAAACGGGTAAGGTTGGTAAAAATGGCATCGACTTCAACATTGGAAAAATCCGGGTTTACGGTGACATCCAAGTTCATGCCGTTACCAATGGCTATTTTTGCATCGCCCCCAATCTTTAAACCACTAGTGCTCGTATCCGTCGTAAAATCCTTGTCGGCAATCGTGTTCACGTAGGGGATAAGCGCTAACGGTGTACGAGAGCGCCCTAGAGGTCTTTCAAAATACATATCCCCCATAAATGCAAGGTTGATAACGCTTTGGTTCTGTGGAATTACGAACCAATTGCTTCTTTCGTTGGACTGCATGTCAAATCGGTAACTTTGAAAACGCCATTTCGTCTCTCCTTCCGAAAATTTCATAGAAGTTAAGGGTATGGCCATTTCAGCAGTGTAATAACCATCGTAGATTTTACTTTCCCCTTTCCACTTTACATCCCAAGAGGTGGTAAAACCTCTCAAGTCCTGCCCACCCCCCGAAATTAGAACCTCTCGCTGCACTCCGTAGGGGTTTATTCCGAACAAAAATGCATTTGTACCATCATTGAAGGTATCGAATATAACACTAATGTTGTCGTTGCCACCGGCCCGAAAATCCCGTTCCAGAGAGGGAATCACGTAATCCTGGCCCGGAGTATATACCTTAAGTCCTACGTAAAGCGTAGTTTCATCCGTAAGCATACGGATATCGGTCTGGTATTGTGCCGGTACATCATCCGAGGGAAAATACTGCTGGAATTCACCTGCACTTTCGGCAAGGGCCCAAGCTGCTTCGTCTAGAACGCCATCGATAACAAATTTATACGTTGTATGTTTTACTGTAAATGATTTGATAGGGTTCTGGCCATAACTGCCGAAGGAAAAAAATAAAAGTGCTATCGCACTTAAAGCTCTGGTCATTACAAGTTAGAATTAGCTGGCTTCAAATTTAAACTAATTCATCGTTAAGAAAATCCCAAATCTATTCGTTTTTTTTGCTTTTTGGTTCTCGTTTAGCCTCTTTTAAACTCTTCATTAGCATCCATTCAATCTGCCCGTTAGTGCTGCGGAATTCGTCCGCAGCCCACTTTTCAATAGCTTTTAGCATATCTTCACTTACCCGTAATGCAAATGCTTTTTTCTTACTCATCTATTTCGATAATGTACATCGATATTCAAGAATTTTTTCAAATCAATTTCAGCATTCTAATCCTTGGAAAACCTTTAGTGATTTAAAGTACCTGTATTAACAATGGGAGCTACATCTTTATCCGAACAAAGTACCACCATTAAATTACTCACCATGGCCGCTTTCCTTTCTTCGTCCAAATCTACCAATTGCTTTTTACTGAGTTCGCCTAGTGCCATTTCTACCATACTTACCGCTCCCTCCACGATTTTATGCCGTGCCGCTACAATGGCGGTTGCCTGTTGTCTCTTCAGCATAGCGTTCGCTATCTCTTGCGCATAGGCCAAATAACCAATCCGTGCTTCCAGAACCTCTATACCCGCCATGGAAAGTCGTTCCTGGACTTCTTTCTCCAAAGCTTCACTGACCTCATTGAGACTGGAACGTAATGTAATATCCTCATCAAGGCCTTCATCCGCAAAATTGTCATAAGGATACATGCTTGCCAGTTTACGAACGGCAGCATCGGTCTGTACGCGAACGAAGTTTTGATAATCGTCGACATCAAATGCGGCTTTGTACGTGTTGGTAACTCGCCAGACTAAAATGGTGCTGATCATGATAGGGTTACCCAGTTTGTCATTCACTTTAAGTCTTTCGCTATCAAAATTACTTGCCCGCAAAGAGATTTTCTTTTTGGTGTAAAATGGATTCACCCAGAAAAAACCATTTTTTTTGATGGTTCCCACGTAATTTCCAAAGAGTAATAGGACTCGGGAGCCGTTCGGATTTACCATTACAAAGCCAGCAATACATATAATCGCTGCAAAAATCATAAAAGCACCCACATAGATTCTTAATAACGCCACTCCCGGGATAACTAGAAATAGGCAAATAACAAGCATTACATAACCGTTAAATGGACTGTAGTTTTTTTCAGTTGACATAGTATATGATATTAAAATGATATCATAAATATATCACTTAATTTTTAATATCTTCCTTTATCCCCGAAATTTCTTGCTTTTTTTCTTGTTTGGATTTTTGAATAAACGTTTAAAGAAACCGTCTCGCTTTACAGGTTCACAATCCAAAGCGGTAATTACACCTTCGTCGGGCGGAGGAAATTTGGCCTTGGTGAACTTATTAAAAGAGGAGTCTTTGTTCAGTTTTTGATACCAAAGTGCAAATAGCGGTAGGGCGGCGTTGGCGCCCTGACCTAAATTTGTGCTTTTAAAGCCTATTTCATGATTGTCCAACCCTACCCAGGTAATGTGCACCAATTTTGGAGTTAGTGCCACGAACCAAGCGTCCTTGTTGTTTTGAGTGGTACCTGTTTTACCCGCGATGTCGTTAGATAAACCATAGGTTGTTCTAATTCTTGATGCAGTTCCTTTATTTACGGTAGACTTCATCATTTCTAACATAATTTGTCCGTTTTCTTCTGAAAATGCGGCTTTATCATCATTTTTAGGCTCAAATCGGGCTAGAACGCTATCATTTCTATCACTAATTGATTTAATGATGAATGGTTCTACGGATTTGCCTTTGTTGAGGTAGCTAGTATACGCTTTAGCCAATTCAGTTATTTTTATTTCACCAGTTCCCAAAGCCAATGAAGGCTGGTTGGGAAGTTCCGCTGTAATTCCCATTTTTTGGGCTTGAGCTAAAACATTGTCAATCCCTGTTTTCTCCAATACTTTAACCGCTATGGTGTTCACCGAGTTGCTTAGACCTTCCTCCATGGAATAGTTGAGGTAAGCCTCATCTTTTTCGCCGGAATTACTGGGAGACCATCCTTTTAGATTTTCATAGGCCACTTCCTGTGCAGAAAAATAGGTGCAAGGTTCAATACCTTGTTCCAATGCTGCCGTGTAAACGATAGGTTTAAATGTTGATCCTACCTGACGTTTGCTCTGTGAAATATGATCGTACTTAAAGTGTTTAAAATTAATCCCGCCAACCCAAGTTAGTACCTCCCCAGTTTCAGGATTTAATGCTAAAGAACCGGTGTTTAAAAATTTGAGGTAATGTTGAAGACTATCCATGGTACTCGCCTGTTTCTCTATATCACCATCCCAACTGGCCAAGGTCATTTTACGCTTTGTCTGCTTTATACTATCCATTATTTGGGTTTCCTCAAGCCCTTGCTTTTTTAAGTTTTTATAAGCCGATGTTTGTCGAGCCATTTTACGAAGAAATTTATCATCTTTTAACCATGGCGCATTTTGACCGTAACTTTTCTCAAATTCTTGTTGAAGTTTGGCCATATGGTCCACCATAACTTCTTCAGCAAGTTTTTGCATTTCATAATGGAGGGTCGTATAGATTTTAAGACCGGATGTGTATATATTCAATTCATTTCCAGACTCGTTTTGTTGCTTTATCCAAAAAAGCATTTGTTTGCGTACTTCTTCCCTAAAATACGGTGCTAATCCGGAATTGTAATCGTACTCCCTATAATCTAGTTGTAAAGGGCTCGCCTGTAAATTTTCGAGTTCATCATTGGCAATAAAGCCATTATTTTTCATAGTGGTCAAGACAAGGTTGCGCCTAATGCGACTCTTTTCCGGAAATATTCTAGGATTGTAGCTATATGTTGCCTTTAGCATTCCTACTAAGGTGGCGGCCTGTAATAAGTTTAAATTTTCTGTACGGACATTAAAGAACTTGAGGGCGGCACTTTCAATACCAAAAGTGTTATCCCCAAACGAGACCGTATTCAAATAATGGGTAAGGATTTCTTCCTTGGTATATAGGCGCTCCAATCTTTTGGAAATAATCATTTCCTTGATTTTATCGACAATTATATTGGTGTTGTTCCTATCCTTCCGGGGATACAGATTTTTGGCCAGTTGTTGGGTAAGGGTACTGCCTCCGCCAGAAGATTCATCTCCCATTATAACGGTCTTTACTCCAACCCTGAACAGACTTGGAAAGTCTACGCCAGAATGTTCGTAAAAACGCTCGTCTTCAATAGATACTAAGGCCTGCAACAGGTGTTCTGGGAATTCCTCATAAACGATGGGCTGTCTGTCATTTAAGTAATATTTACCGATAAGAACACTGTCCGAAGTAAATACTTCCGATGCTACCTGATATTGGAAACTGGAAAGTTCTTTTTTACTAGGTATTGTACCCCACAGCCCTATATTGATACTAAGCAGAAATATAAGGAGCAACGTAAATATACACAAGAAGCCCAAAATTGAATAACGTAGGTACGGCGATTTAATTTTTTTAAAGGCAGATAGTATCCTGTTCATTTTCGCAAGGTCTAATTTATAATTGAGCTGAAGGAAGTTTTAACAATACCTTAAAATTTGATGTCCTATTTTTGAGCAAATTTAGACCATGCGAACAATTTACTTTTCATTCCTGATAATCTTTCAAGTTTCTTTTGCCAATGATATGGTTTGGTCCAAGACCGGTCATAGGGTAGTGGGAGATGTAGCCGAGGAGCACTTAAGCCGCAAGGCCAAAAGAGCTATTACTGATTTGCTGGATGGACAAAGTCTGGCGGCAGTCGCTAATTTTGGTGATGAGATAAAGGCGGATAGGAAATATAGGGAGTTCAGTGCCTGGCATTATGTAAATTTTCCTGCGGATAAAAAGTATACCGATGTAGAGCCTAGTGAGTACGGTGATTTGGTTATAGGCATCAATACATGCATAAGTACTGTCAAAAACTCCAATAGCAGTAGGGAGGATAAAATCTTTTATTTGAAACTTTTGGTGCACCTCATAGGCGACTTGCACCAACCTATGCACATAGGGCGGTTAGAAGATAAAGGCGGAAATGATCTCCAATTGCAATGGTTCGGAAGAGGAAGTAACCTACATAGGGTCTGGGATAGTAACATGATAGATGACTATGGGATGAGCTATACCGAACTGGCGGACAAGCTCCCAAAACTATCCAAAGAGGAACTGAAGGAGCTGAAAAAAGGGTCTGTTTTGGATTGGGTTGAGGAGACCCAAGAAATCACAAATCAGCTGTATGAATCTGTAGCCCTAGGTGAGAAATTAGGATATCAATACGGTTACAAATGGTGGGGCACTGTTGAGGAGCAACTACAAAAAGGAGGTATTCGTTTGGCCGTGGTTCTGAACGATCTCTTCAAATAAACATGTAAGACTTTACTATCGCTTTGAAATCTTGTTGCCTGTAATTTGCTTTTGACGGGAACTTTTGAATCGATCAACATCCGTAGGTCGGAGTTTAGCGTGTTTCGTAGCCCTACCTTGAACCCTTTTACGCCACATTCTAAAGCTGCTCGGCTTCATTTCCCTGCGCATGATTTCTATGGTCTCTTGTTCGGATATTCCAAATTGAAAGGTAATGGCGTCAAAGGTTGTACGGTCTTCCCAGGCCATTTCTATAATACGGTCCAATTCCCGTTCTGTAAATTCTTTTTCCATCGCACTGCAAATATACGAACCATATAGGGAAATCTTTTTGGCATGACATTTGAAAAATCATCAATGCGTTTAGAGATAAGGACTTTGGAATAGTTAGCTTCTATTTTAAAACAGTCTTAAATTCGGGAAAATGTATAAAAATCGGTTCTCACAGCCAATCTTTTTATTTGATGATTCGAAAAGTTAGGTTGATCCGCTCGCCTATTTCGCGCGCTGTTTTCGCAATCTGGTGTTTCCAAAAATGTTGTGTTTCCCCTTTCATGAGTAGGAGGCTCCCATGTTCTAATAGCAATTTATGTTTTTCGGGTTTGGTGTTGTGTTTCATATGAAAAAACCGCTCTGCACCCAAACTTACGGAGGCAATGATTGGGTTTTGCCCCAATTCCTTTTCATTATCGGCGTGCCAGCCATTGCTATCTCTTCCATTGCGGTAAAGGTTTAACAAACAGGTGGTAAATTCGCAATTGGCCAAAGTATCAATTTTCTCCTTTAATTGAAGAAGTTCTGGACTGAAAGCTTTGGGATACATGGTAATGTTAGAATAGGAATAGGCTTTATCATTATTGGAATAAAGTGCCGTAAGCCGTGGCTGGGGATAGACCTTTCCAAAGACCTTAATATCATCCTGTTGCCAAGCAATGGATTTTTTTAAAATTTTAAAATACGAATCGGCTACTTCCGGACTTAAAAAGTTAGGATAGTAGTTTACGTCCGCATCGGGGAGACTTAAATCTAAATTATTATTAAATAGATTTGACATTAGGTCAAGACCGTTTTAAGCTGATTTCTGTATTCCGACGGGTTCTGACCGGTGAAGGCCTTGAACGACTTGTTAAAATGTGAGAAGTTATTGAATCCACACTCAAAACACACCTCCGTAATGCTTAAGGGTTTTTCGGCAAGTAGCTTGGACGCATGCACTAAACGATATTCGTTCACAAACTGTATAAAGGTCTTGTTTGTTATTTTCTTGAAGTAGCGGCAGAAAGAGGGAATGGTCATACTCACCATATTTGCTATTTCTTCCAAAGTAATCTCTTCCTTGAAGTTATTCTTAACATGGTTGAAAACAATATTGATGCGGTCGTTGTCCTTTACATCGGTTTCCAAAGAAAAACCTTCTGCATTGAGCAAACGAAATTCCGTAGAAATACTTAGTTCATTAAGGATATTTAAAATGGACAACAAGCGTTGAAAATCCGATTGATACTCCAAAACCTCCATCTTTTCTCCAATCTTTCGTTTGGTGGCCCCAGAAAATGTAATTCCGGCGTTCGCAGTTTGAAAGAGGGTCTGTATTTTTTTCATTTCGGGTATGTTGAAAAAATCGTTCCCCAAAAAATCCAGTTTCATCTGTATGACCGTCTCGCTGGTATTTCCCGTGAGTCTGTCCGTTAATCCACAATGGGGCAGATTACTTCCTATTAAAATAAGTTCACCATTCGTATAATAGGAAACATGGCTACCTATTTGCCGTTTTCCCGAACCTCCGTTCACATATACCAATTCAATTTCAGGATGATAATGCCAAACATAGTTTTTGTTCAATTTTTGTTCATCGAATTTCTGATAGGTAAAGGAGTGACCAAAAGTAGGTTCAATAGCTTCAAAAGTAGGTTTCTGTGCAATCATATAAGAACTGTTTCTAATTATAAAATTAGACAACCTCTATTTAGGAGATATTTGCAAAATTACCTAAAATATGTTGAAAATTACCTTTTATTACTATTTAACACTTTGTTAAGGGTAAAAAAGAACATAAATCGGAGAAATATGAAGTAGTCTAACCTTGAGTTTGGTCGTAAGTTTGTCCTGTTACTTATTTATTAATCTTAAAAAAACAGATTATTATGAAAACAGTTTTAAAATTAACAACAGTTATCGCCTTTTTACTTATTACAGTAGTTTGTACTGCAAGAGAACCAAAGGTAAACTTGATAGCTTCTAGCGAAGCAAAAAGTTTAGTTTTAACGATGAACAATACATCTTCAAAGTTTGGTATAAAATTCATGGACGAAGACGCACATGTAATTTATTCCGGAAAACTTTCCGAGGGTAGTTTTAGTAGAAAATTCGATTTAAGCAGTCTAAAAGATGGATTGTATTTTGTTTCTGCCGAGGATGAGTTTAATACCTACGTCTATACCGTTAGTATAAAAGGAAAGGAAGTTAAAATTGTAAATATGGAAGAAGCGTATAAACCCTTTTTTAGAAGAACTAATGATAAAGTTTACATAAACTTCTTGAACTTGGATAAGTCTGATGTATCGGTTAAAGTCTACGATGCCGACTATAGGGAAGTTTATACCGAAACGTATACCAATACGTTAATCGTTGAAAAAGCTTTCAATTTTGCTGGTGCCTATAAGGGAAGTTATTCGGTAGTAATCTCCGACAATGACAACACCTACACAGAAAGTTTTGTAGTTAATTAAGTTGGTTTAATTTAGTTTCAATTAAAAGGGGGCTGGAGAGTCCCCTTTTTTCGTTTTAGAACCTCAGGTACCAGTACGCCCAGAACATTAATCCAAATTGAAGGGGTATTCGCAATAACAGTATCCATTTTGGTATACCGGCTGCTGCTTTCTTGTCGCTTAACATATAGAAATGAACCAAAAGAAAAATGGTCAACATCAATATAATACCATAAATAGCCATGTTCTTAGTAAGAGCAAAGCATAATCCTATTCCCAACAGAACTTCAGCTATGCCACTTAAGAAAACCAGATTTTTATGGTTGGGCAGGTATCGGGGCATTATCCTGAGATAAGCCTTCGGTTTTATAAAGTGCATGATACCAGCAAATATGTACATAGCCGCCATAAGGTATAGGTGCCAGGGATAGGCCATACTCATGATAAGTACTTTTTAAATCGGTCCTTCTTGTATTGCGGGACCGCTTCATTGTTCATAAAAAGTTGCAATAGTTCTTTTGGTTTTTCCTTTAGGAACATCAATTCATAAAATTGCTGAACGGTAAGTGTGTTTTCCGATTCCTTTACTAATTCTATGCTATCGCCCTTGGCCACATTGCCCTCCTTTAAAACCTTTACATAAGTCCCCGGATGGTTGTGGTCTATAAACTGTTTTAAGATGTCTTGAGTGCCAAAACGAACACCCAATTTATAACAGGGCTCCCTGGGTTGTGAGACCTGGACCATAGCTTCACCTATTTTGTAGATATTGCCAACCTTAATCAGTGATTCGTCCAGACCTTCAACAGTAAGGTTTTCACCGAACATGCCCCAATCCCATTCATGCTCTGGATATACCTTTTTCCAATAGGGGTAGTGGGCGGCTGAAAACAGGTAACATGCCTTATTTATTCCAGCGTGGTGTACGCGATCAATGACCGTATCGTTTTGTACATCACTTTTTGTTAGAAAAAGAGGGTTTTCAGTGGGATATTTATAAATTCCAGTTTGTTCTTCTTTCCCGTTCCATTCAAAAGTTACGGGCTTGCCAATATTGGTGGAGATTACCTTCATGGTATAAAAGTAGAAAACCACCGTGACAGCACAGTGGTTTTTACGTCAATTTTTATTTCCCATATTATTATTCTTCCTTATCTAATTTTTTAGTCAAAAAGAAACCTATTAAAAGCCCAGTGCCTGCCATTAAGAATATAGAACCTGGCATAGCAATATCTTCATCTACATTAAAGGAACTATCTAGGACTCCTCCAATCATGATACCAGCACCTATTCCCATTAGTAATAAAGCAAGATTTAATATTAAGATTTTCCAAAAAGGAGCCGCCTTTTCTCGTTTGCCGCGAACAAAGATACTTGCTTCTGCACCTTTTTCAATTAACGCTAATCGTTCTTTGTTTCTGGTTGAAAAAAAGAGGTAACATATACCGAATACGACTAAGAATAAGCTGATGAAAATAAATGTTGGTCCTACCATTTTGATTGTTTTTTAATTGATTAATAAACTCTAGTTGCCCATATGACGTCAATTTTTAAAGTGAGGTTACACTTTTAATATTTTTTTATCTGTAACCTTGGTCATCTTTTTTACGTCTTATAGTCAAATGAGCCAAAATACAGACCAACCAATAATAAAGCTCATCCTGGCAGGGGATACAAAGTCATATGCCAAATTGATAACAAAGTATCAACATATGGTCTATAATTTGGCCTTAAGATTAGTCGGTAATAAGGAGGATGCGGAAGAGGTGGCGCAGGATACATTTTTAAGGGCGTTCAATGCCTTGGCGGATTTTAAAGGTGAATCCAAATTTTCAACATGGCTCTATAGAATTGCCTATCATAAAGGATTGGATGTGATCAAGAAAAAAAGAGAATTAAAGGTTTCCTCAATTGACAGTTATCCAAATTTAGATGTTATCTACTTGGAGAGCAGTTGGGACTCCTTAGAGGGTAAGGAGCAAAAAAGAACCATTAAGGAGGCGATGGAAGATTTAGACGGTGACGATGCTTTTTTATTGACGTTATTTTATTTTAAGGAACTATCTTTAAGTGAAATTGCTGAGATTAAATCACTACAGGCCAATACGGTAAAAGTGAAATTGTTTAGGGCCAGAAAACGACTGGCTAGTATTTTAAAGAAAAAAATGGAACCTGAAATAATAGAAGGTTATGAAAGAAAGTGAGCAGAAGCAAATGGATTTATTTCTAAAAAAACCATTAAGCATTTGGAATTGGAGCAGGTTCCACCTGAATTTACGGGCTCAGTAATGGCAAAATTGGAACAGTCTCAGATAAAAAGCCAAAAAACAGCCTATAGACCGTTGATTTCAAAACCTACTTGGTATGTTATGGTCCTGGTCGTAATTGGTGCTGGAATATTTTTAGGTTCTAGTACAAAGATTGAGAGCATGGAGTGGTTTTCTGTTATAAAGTTGAATATTATAGGTAGCACAAATTTTTTGAGTATGCTACAAAGTTTAACGATATCGGATACCGCTGTTTACGGTTTAGTGGGACTACTTATTTTTATAGTAATTCAAATAGTATATCTGAGACGGTTTTTCGCTACGCGTAGGGTGATTATTTAATCATCTGTAAAATACCAAAACGGAATAAGTGCATCGGTCACATCTTCTATTTTTTCATTTCTTTTTCTTTTGCGTTTTATTCTTAGAATGTGTTTCCCATCCTCTAAGTCGCCTATAGCCAGATAGGTTTCAAAATAGATATGGTCTTTATTATTGTTGGAAATGATAAAATCGGCATCCAGTTTCAAAGTATCGATAAGGAAATAATGGGTTTCGTTGAACATGTCCATATAAACTTTTCTAAGACTATCTCTTCTTTTGCCAGCAATAAGATTTTTTCTCCAGTTCCCTGTTACGGTTATTTCAGACCGGAGTCCTCTACGGTCTTTTTCAGGTTTTAATCCCTCGTTATAATTAAAGAGTTGATCTTCAATATTGTCGTCAAACGGTATAAGAATTTGTAGAAAGGAAGAATTAATCACTTTAGAGGGTATAGCTGCGTTTTTTATATAATCGCCTTCCTCGGTAATTTCATCCAAGTAATTTCTATGGTCGGCAAAAATGGCAGAGGCATTTTGCTCAGGGTCCAAATAATTGGATTTATTATAATTGAATGATGTTAAAAACAGAATTACTGCATAAACAGGGGTTAGGACTAACAATAGCCTTTTGCCGAATTTATGATCTAAAAAATTATAGAGTAACGGTCTGTACAAAAAGGATAGGGTTATAAAACTAAATACCCAATATATGGGAAAGTAAAGTGTAGAAATTACTCTGTTCTTCTTGAGGATTCCTTGAAAAAGAAAATCAATAAAGGTGAGTAACATGCCAAACACTAAAAAGAGAATCAAAGGAATGCCTATGCCCTTAGAGACCCAGTTTGGTAAAGTCTTACTATCTAAAATATAATTGGCTGTCAATGCCAAACATACTATCACCAAGGTAAAACCGATAACGTAAAAAATCAATAAAAAAGAAATGGCGAAGAGAACACTGCAATAATCTTCTAACCGGGCAATGTAGCGGTCAAAGGAAACTATTTTTTTACTTAAATAGTTTTTAAATCGGTCGCTATACTTCAGTTTGTCAAACTCAATATCGCCAGAAACATATCTGAGCCCCAAGGCACCTATCCATAATCCTCTTAAGACAACATGAAGTAGCAAATTAAAGAGTAGAATAGAGCAGGCTATTAGGAGTATTACATAGATTACAAAAGCATATATGTGTTCGTCGTTTTCCGCCTGGATTACTGCAATCTTGATTGGGGAATAGGCCGTAAAAAGTCCAAATATGGCGAAACCGGAAATAATGAGTTCTAGTTCCCAACTCTGTTGTTGAAGGGAGTCCAGCAATTTTTTAAAAGCAGGACTTTTATAATCGTTGCTCATTTTTTGGTAGTTATTTGATTATAAGATAAGAACAAATCCCATTATTTTTTAATCTTAGGACTCTTAAATACCTTGTTTAAATATTTTATTTGCGGATAATTAGCTGACTGATATTATTTTTACTTTTATAACCAATGGCCCTTTTAACCTTTTTATTGTTTACCGGATTCGTAGCATTTTATGCCACTTACAAACTACGAAAGGATAAGTTCAATACACGTGATGGTTATTTCCTTGGTGGTAGGTCGCTAACGGGTATCGTAATTGCGGGATCCTTACTTTTGACCAATATTTCCACCGAGCATTTAGTAGGTATGAACGGGTCTGCTTATCGTAACGGTGCAATTATAATAGCCTGGGAAGTAACTTCCGCGTTGGCCTTGGTTATTGGAGCATTATATTTTGCCCCAAAATACTTAAAAATGGGATTGACTACCATCCCTGAGTTTTTGGAAAAACGTTTTGATGGAGTTACCCGAACCTGTGTAGCCCTCCTTTTGATTATTTCATTCGTAGCTACTTTGTTGCCTATTGTTTTATACACGGGGGCGTTGAATATTGAGGCTATTTTTGAAATTTCGGGATTATTGAACATAACTCAAAGGGAAGGAATTTGGATTACCATTCTTGTGGTAGGAATAATTGGGGCCGTCTATGCCATTTTTGGGGGACTTAAAATGGTAGCATATACCGATACTATCAACGGCTTTGGTCTTTTAGTGGCAGGGCTTCTGGTTCCAATTTTAGCTTTGCTCAGCATTGGCGATGGTAACCCGTTAGAAGGCTTAAGTACCGTTTTTAAAAATAGTCCTGATAAATTTAATGTGGTCAGTACCGAAGTAGGTGTCGGTAAAGGTGCTCGATCCGCAATCCTTCCTTTTGAGGTTTTATTTACCGGCTTGATGGTAAATCAAATTTATTTTTGGACTATGCACCAATCTATTATTCAAAGAGTTTTAGGTGCCATCAGTCTTAAAGAGGCGCAGAAAGGATTACTATATACAGGACTTCTTAAAATTTTAGTGCCATTGATAATTGTACTACCTGGCCTCATAGGATTTTATTATTTCGGGGAAAGTTTATATGACAATCCGGATAGCGTATATCCAAAGCTGGTAAAAAAAGTATTACCCATTTGGCTAACAGGATTCTTTGTGGCGGTAATGATGGGTGCTATACTAAGCACATTTAATAGTGCTCTAAGTAGTGCGGCAACAGTTTTTAGTTTAGGAATATTTAAAAGATATATTTCTAAAAATGCTTCAGAAAAAAAATTGGTCAATATAGGAAAATGGACTTCGGCGTTACTGGCTGTTTTCGCTATTGGAATCGCACCTTTTGTTGCCAATGCCCCTGAAGGACTTTACCAACTTTTACAACAGTTAAATGGCATATTTTTCATACCTATTGCCAGTGTAGTGATAGCCGGTTTTCTTTTTCCAAAAGTCTCTGCCTTTGGCGCAAAGATTGGACTCGCTTTTGGTCTGCTCTTTTATATTGTTATGTACTACATCATGACGGTGAATCTTCATTTTGTACATATTTGGGGTATTGAATTTGTTTTGAATCTTGCTATAATGCATTTGGCGTCAGGATTTCGTCCATTGCGGAAACAATTTTATATGGAAGATTCGGGTCTGTTGGATTTGAATTCTTGGAGGTATGCCAAACCGTTCAGTCTATTTTTAATTGTGTTTACGGTAATTTTGTACCTTGTATTGGGGAATGTTTAAAAAAGGGAGTGAAGCACAAGGCATTGATAGTAAGGAAATTAAAATTTTGTATAATCGAATTTAATAATTGAATCTGTTTTAATGGAAGAAAAATCCTTCAGAAATTATGAAGCTCTGGATGTATCTGCAGCCGTCAAAGAACATTACCGGAAAATGCGCAAAAACCAAACTTTGGCCTATGTGCAGGAAATGCATAAAAAGTATTTGACTTTTGACAAACCAATGGGGCTATGGGAAGCTATGAGTCATTTAAATAGTTTAATTGATGTGAGTGATCCGGATTTAGACCTTCCTAACATCCAGCATCTGATACAGAGTGCAGAAGCAATAAGGGCCGATGGTCGTCCAGATTGGATGCAACTTACCGGATTAATTCATGACCTGGGGAAAGTCATGTTTTTATGGGGCTGTGACGCGGATGGAACGAGCCAAGCAGAACAATGGGGTATGGTAGGTGATGTATTTGTGGTAGGCTGCGCATTACCGGATTCCTGTGTATATCCTGAGTTCAATAGCTTAAATCCTGATATGCAACAGGAAGTCTATAGTACAGAAACGGGGATTTATGAAAAGGGCTGCGGAATAGATAATGTAGATTTAGCATGGGGCCATGATGAATATTTGTACCATGTGTTAAGTAACCATGAAACTAATTCATTACCGGAAGAGGGCATGGTCATGATCCGTTACCATTCCTTTTATCCCTGGCATAGTGGTGGGAGTTATAAAGCATTGTTGAATGAAAAAGACGCCACCTATTTAGAACTGATCAAGGACTTCAACAAATATGACCTCTACACCAAAAGTCAAAAAATATACGATCTTGAGGATGTAATTGAATATTACCAACCAATTGCAGAAAAATATCTAGGTTCGGGTCCTATTTATTGGTAACTAAATCTTGTTTTGTATTTGAATCAAAAAACATCTCATGAAGGATATTAAAAAGCCACTTTAATTAAAGTGGCTTTTTTAATTACATTAAGTTGATTCTACTTTACCATGCCATAACTTCGCTTTATAAACTCGGTCAATTCGGCACCTTTTAGCAACCCTTTGGACAATTTTGCCAAATCCAAGGATTGGTTGATTAACCGTTCCTTTTTCTTCGCCGTTTTGGTATTTAAAATCTCACCTACCAATTCATGATTGGTATTAACGATGAGGTTATACATTTCTGGCATGTTACCCATACCGAACATTCCGCCACCGCCACCGGTCCGCTGCATCTCTTTCATACGACGCATAAACTCCGGTTCGGTAATGATAAAAGGAGAAGCATTACTTTCCATAGCCTCCAGTTGAACGGTGTAGCTACTTTTCTCCCCAATAACCTTTTCCAGTTCAGATTTTAAGGTTTCTTTTTCCTCGTCGGATAGCTTAGAAATCTGCGTATCTTCTTTTTGAATCAATTTGTCAATATGATCCGCATCAACACGGGCAAAAGAAATTTTCTCTTTGGAAGTTTCCAATTTTTGCATCAAGTGACCAATAATTGGGGAATCCATGAGCAGCACCTCATAACCTTTAGCCTTTGCAGCCTCAATGTAACTGTGCTGCGCTTCTTTGTCCGAAGCATAAAGTATGACCAACTTGTCATCCTTATCGGTCTGATTACCTTTAATTTTCTCCTGTAATTCTTCAAAAGTAAAGTAAGATCCGTCTACTGTAGGGTATAGTGCAAACTTGTCCGCTTTTTCAAAGAATTTATCCTCGGATAGCATTCCGTATTCAATAACGATTTTGATATCGTTCCATTTCTTTTCAAAGTCTTCCCTATTATTTTTGAACAAGGAGTTTAACTTGTCCGCTACTTTTCTAGTGATATATGAGGAGATTTTCTTTACCGCACCATCCGCTTGAAGATATGATCTAGAAACGTTCAGTGGAATATCTGGAGAATCTATTACGCCTCGCAGCATCGTTAAGAACTCCGGAACAATACCTTCTACGTTATCTGTTACAAAAACCTGATTTTGATAAAGCTGAATTCTGTCCTTCTGAATGTTCAAATCATTCGTCAACTTTGGGAAGTATAATATTCCGGTAAGATTAAACGGATAATCTACATTTAGATGTATATGGAATAAAGGCTCCTCAAACTGCATGGGATACATTTCCCGGTAAAAACTTTTATAATCTTCATCCTTAAGGTCTGCTGGCTGTTTTGTCCAGGCTGGATTAGGATTATTTATGATATTATCCACTTCCTTGGTAGGAGCAGGGTCGTCTTCTTTTGCACCTTCTGGTTTTGGAAGCGTCTCCGTCTTCGTTCCAAACTTAATAGGAACGGGCATGAACTTGTTGTATTTGCGCAACAGCTCGGTAATTCTATTCTCTTCTAAGAATTCCGTTGAATCCTCGGCGATATGTAAAATGATCTCCGTTCCGCGTTCTTTTTTCTTAGATTTCTTTATGGTGAATTTTGGGGACCCATCACAGGACCAATGAATGGCTGGCTCCTCCTTATAACTCTTGGTAATAATTTCTACTTTATCCGCAACCATAAAAGCGGAGTAAAAACCGAGTCCAAAATGACCAATAATTCCTGCGTCCTTAGCGGAGTCCTCATATTTATTTATAAATTCCTCGGCTCCGGAGAAGGCTACTTCGTTAATATACTTCTTCACTTCTTCCTCCGTCATCCCAAGACCTTGATCAATGACATGAAGTTTTTTCCCTTTTTTATCTACTTTAACTTCGATAATGGGATTTCCATACTCCACCTTGGCCTCGCCAATAGATGTTAAGTGTTTAAGTTTTAAGGTGGCATCCGTCGCATTGGATATCAATTCCCTTAGAAAAATTTCATGATCGCTGTATAAAAATTTCTTGATGAGCGGAAATATATTATCTACAGAAACATTTATTTTACCTGTTGCCATATTTTTTGGTTTTATTATTAATTCACTACTAACAGTCAAAAAAATACCACACTCGTCTTCGGTGACAAACTGGCATACTTTTTTGCTTAAAACTTTAACAAATATTTTGTTTAATTTATTTTATATAAAGTTAAACAGTATGTATCTTTACAAAGTGATTAGAAAAGGATTGCTATGAAAAAGATTCTAAAAGTATAATCACGTTTTGATTATTTATTGGTTAGGTTGTTTGAAGACGTGCTTCCCCTCGGGAGCACGTTTTTGCTAAATAAAACTTAAACTTTCTTTTCATAGCTCCAATTTTATCCACGGATTGTAACTTTAAAATAAAAACACATCGATCTATGGCCACTAAAGCTAAAAAAACAACGAAGGAATTATTGTTTTCCGCTTATATGGACTATGTTTTGGAACATGAAACTGTTCCAAAATCCATTTATAAATTTTGCAAGCTAAATAAAATCAAGGAAGAGGATTTTTATCTTTTTTTTGGTTCTCTTGAAAGCTTAAAAAAGGGAATCTGGGAGCAGTTTTTTACCAGTACACTGTCCTTGATGAAGAAAAACAAGGATTATGACAATTTCAGTAATAAGGATAAAATGCTGACCTTCTTCTACACCATTTTTGAAACACTCACCCTTAATAGAAGTTACGTTCTGTTTATCCTGAAGCACAATGGTGGTGCCATGAAAAATATGGAGGAACTAAAAGGAATTAGACGACATATTAAAAGCTTTTCCAAAGACTTAATAGAAGACGGAAACGTTGATAAAAACTTTAAAATAACAAAACATAATCCGCAACTCTTTTCTGAAGGGGCTTGGTTGCAGTTTGTGTTTCTTTTGAAATTCTGGATGAATGATGATTCAGCCGGATTTGAGAAGACCGATATAGCTATTGAGAAGTCTGTAAATACGATTTTTGACGTTTTCGATAATACACCCTTGGACAACATTATCGACTTTGGAAAATTCCTGTATAAAGAAACTTTTGCTTAATATTAATACTTTTTGAAAACACTTGATAGAATTCCTACCGGAAAAATAGAACGGGCCAGTAAGCTGGTAAAGACCGGTGTAAAAATTGGTGGTAATTATGCCAAATACTACGGCAAAAAATTGGTAAATCCCGATACTTCTAGAAATGAATTGGACGAGGATAATGCCGAGGATATTTATGATGGTCTAAAAAGTTTAAAGGGTAGTGCATTAAAAGTGGCCCAAATGCTGAGTATGGAGAAAAACCTGCTGCCCAACGCATATGTTGAAAAATTCTCACTGTCCCAGTTTTCTGTTCCTCCCTTATCGGCCCCCTTAGTACGCAAAACGTTCAAGAAATATTTAGGAAAATATCCAGAAGAGGTTTTTGATAGCTTTGAAAAAGAATCTATAAACGCAGCTAGTATTGGCCAAGTACACAAGGCTACCAAAGGTGGTAAAGAATTGGCAGTTAAGATTCAATACCCAGGAGTTGCAGAAAGTATAAGTAGTGATTTAGCCTTGGTAAAGCCTATTGCCTTAAAAATGTTTAATATAAAAGGCAAGGATTCCGATAAGTTTTTTAAGGAAGTTGAGGACAAATTACTTGAAGAGACCAACTACCTGTTAGAAGTCAAACAAAGTCAAGAAATCACAGACGCCTGTGACAGGATTGATAATCTAATTTTCCCAAATTATTATACGGAACTTTCGAGCGAACGAATTATTACGATGGACTGGATGACCGGGATGCACTTAGGTGAATTTGCCAAAACTCCTTTCTCAAAAGAGTTAGGGGATAAATTGGGACAAACCTTGTGGGATTTTTATATGTACCAGATACATGGTCTTAGAAAAGTGCATGCGGATCCACATCCAGGAAATTTTCTTATCAATGAGCGTGAAGAATTGATCGCAATAGATTTCGGCTGTATAAAAGAGGTTCCGGAAAGCTTTTACAACCCATATTTTGAACTCGCCAAAAAAGAAAATTTTTCGGACGACCGCATCTTTACCGAAAAGATGTATGAATTAGAGATTTTAACGCCTTCGGACAGTCCGGCTGAAATTAAATTCTTCAAAGAGCTGTTTCATGAGATGCTGAGTCTGTTCACGTCACCATTTCATTATGAAACGTTTGATTTTGGAAGTAACGATTTCTGGGGTAAAATTGCAGAGTTGAGCGAGTATTATGCTTCAGATAAGCAAATACGGAAGATGAACGCAAACAGGGGTTCCAAGCATTTTTTATATATGAACCGAACTTTCTTTGGGTTATTTAATCTCCAGCACGATTTAAAGGCTACGATTAAGGTGAATAACTTTCAAAAATATTTGGACTAAGGATTTACCTACAATTAAAAGTTACTTGGGTTGCAAATAGTTGGCTATATTGCAACACTAATCCTATATGATTTAATAGACTAATATTTATTCCAATGTACAACTCAAAAATTTCTGGTTTAGGATATTATGTACCTGATAATGTCGTTACAAACGATGATTTATCAAAAATAATGGATACGGACGATGCCTGGATTCAGGAACGGACCGGAATAAAAGAGCGCAGACATGTGGTTAAGGGTAGCGATGATACGACTACCACCATGGGGGTGAAAGCTGCAAAAATCGCTATTGAACGAGCTGGAATAACCAAAGATGATATAGATTTTATTGTTTTTGCTACGCTCAGCCCGGATTACTATTTTCCTGGTCCGGGAGTTTTAGTCCAGCGAGATTTGGGTATCAAAACCGTTGGCGCTTTAGACGTCAGAAATCAATGCTCAGGTTTCATATACGGTATATCCGTGGCCGATCAATATATTAAGAGTGGAATGTACAAGAACATTTTAGTCATTGGTTCAGAGCTACACTCTCACGGATTGGATATGACCACTAGGGGTAGGGGAGTTTCTGTTATTTTTGGAGATGGTGCCGGTGCCGCAGTACTTACAAGAGAAGAGGACACTACCAAAGGCATACTTTCCACGCACTTGCATTCAGAGGGGGAACATGCAGAAGAGCTTTCTCTAATTGCTCCAGGAATGGGTAAAAGATGGGTTACCGACATTATTGCCGACAACGACCCAAACGACGAATCATATTATCCCTATATGAACGGTCAATTTGTCTTTAAGAACGCGGTGGTGCGTTTTAGTGAGGTCATTATGGAAGGTCTGGCAAAAAATAATTTGCAGCCTAAGGATATTGATTTGTTGGTACCACATCAAGCCAACCTAAGAATTTCACAGTTTGTTCAGAACAAATTTGGTCTGTCAGATGATAAAGTGTTCAATAACATTATGCGTTATGGGAATACAACCGCAGCTTCAATCCCAATAGCACTTACTGAGGCATGGGAGTCCGGTAAGGTGAATTCTGGAGACTTAGTAGTCCTGGCCGCTTTCGGAAGCGGATTTACTTGGGGAAGTGCAATCATTAGATGGTAAAACAAGAAACCCATGACTTGTCATGGGTTTCCTTAATTGATACTCTAAGGGAGAAAACCAACCAATCCTCTTGCTAAAAGAGTACCAATTTCACTTAATAGACTACTATTAGATAAATATGTTACGCTAAATGTTCGGTTTAACTTGTAATTAACGTATCTCATTTTCATTATATACTATAAAAGCGAAACCCGGACAACTGTCCGGGTTTCGATGCTGATAGACTATACTAAACACTAACCATTAACTATAAATATATAGCGTTATCAGCAGTTTTTTAAATCTTTTCTAACTAAAACCTATCTTTAACTTTACTAAGAGACGAATTTTTTATGTAATCGTTACATACCGTTTCAAAGTTTAACATTGGAATTAACATATGAAAAAAACCCTTGTTTTTGGTGCATCCTTGAAACCAAATCGTTACAGTAATTTGGCTATTAAAAGACTTCGGGGTAATGGAATAACAACTGAGGCTTTCGGATTAAGACCAGGGAAGATTTCAGATATTCAAGTTAGCATTAATTTAGACCAATTCCAAGATATTCATACCGTAACATTATATCTGAACCCTAAAAGGCAAGAGCAATACTACGAGGCGATAATCGATATGAACCCGAAGCGGGTCATTTTCAACCCAGGAACCGAGAATCCAGAATTTTACCGACGATTAAAAGAAAACGGGATTACCGTAGAGGTCGCCTGTACGCTAGTTTTACTGTCAACCGGACAGTATTGAGATGGAGCAATGGGTCATGAAAAGTTGAAACAACTTTAGGCCCGACATTCCTAGTTCATTCCGCTTTTGAATAAGCTTCTTTTAACCAATCCTTTAATTCCTCATCTACTTCCGAAACGTTAGAAAGTTTTACCCTATGTGTGCACATGGTTCCAAAAGGACCGGAATCGTCAAGTCGTTCGGTTACCGGTTTATCCTTTAATTTTAAACCCAAATCTATTCTGGTATTGGTGGCTGGTTTGATAAGAGCAAACTGTTTGTTTCTGATTAGGCTTACCGTCGTTTTCTTTGGAGTAATCTTTACATCCTTTCCAAAATTTTTAACGGTCTCCACTATACTTTCATAGATGGGCAAAAGCTCCTCCTTACCCTTGTATTGATTTGAAATCAAGTCAGCGGGAGATTCATTTTCCTCTTTGGACAGTGAAACTATGGTATTTGCGAATCCGTGGGTGACTTGATACTGCTTTTTAAGAAAATTTACGGCTTCGGAATGTTTGGCGAAAGATTTTGTTTTTAATACTGTTTTCCATTCTTCTAAAGACTTACCTGTTTTTTCAGGCATATTGTCAATCATTGTCTGAAGTGCCTTGTCCATGATGTCTCAATTAAGTTTTAGTGTTTTTATTCCTAATTAACCAAAGTCCAATAAAGGTCAGTAGACCATTTAAGGGTAACAACTCATATCCAAAAATATACCCTCCTAAAATCTCGGCGGGAATTTTGGCCAATGCCACAATAATTAGCACAGATAGTAAGGCCACCAACCATACATACTTGTCTTTTACCGTGTATTTGGTGAATATACCAAAGGAAAATAGTCCAAGCAAAGGCCCATATGTATAGGAAGCTACGGTGAGTAATCCATCAATAACATTACGGTCCAGAATGTATTTGAAGGAGATGACGACCAATATGAGTAAAAGGCTCATTCCAACATGGGTATATTGGCGTGTTCGTTTGGCTACCGCTTCGGTCTTTTTTCCAGTACCCAGGAAATCTACGCAAAAGGACGTGGTTAAAGAGGTCAATGCGCTATCGGCACTACTATAGGCCGCCGCAATTAATCCTAACATGAAGGTAACGGCAACTACAATGCCCAATTCGTTATTCAAGGCTATCTCTGGGAATAAGAGATCTGATTTCGGTTTACCGTCCATCATGGGCAGTGAAATATTATTTGCATCGGCATAAATAAACAAAAGCGCTCCCAGAAGCATAAATACAAAGGTGACGGCCACCAGTACAATACTGAAACTGACCATATTCTTTTGGGCATCCTTAAGATTGCGACAGGTCAAATTTTTCTGCATCATGTCCTGATCCAACCCTGTCATGCAAATAGTGACAAACATGCCGCCTAAAAAGGATTTTACCATGTTGTTTTTTGCAAAGAAATCATCGGTGACCCAAACCTTGCTGTATTCTTCCAATTCCGATGACGCAAGAAATTCACCAAAACTCCAATCCAATTCATGTAAAATAAAATAGATGGACAGGCCTACGGATATCAACATGAACAAAGTCTGGAGCGTATCTGTCCAAACAATGGTTTTAATCCCGCCTCTAAAGGTATAGATCCAAATAAGTAAAATGGATAGGGTTACCGTAACTTCAAAAGGGACGTTCCATGCATCAAAAACAAACTGCTGCAGCACAATAGCTACCAAAAAGAGCCTAAAAGCGGCGCCTAAAACTCTAGAAACGAAGAAAGAAATAGCGCCTACTTTATAGCTAACCAACCCAAAGCGGTCATCAAGATATTCGTAGATGGAAGTCACGTTTTGTTTGTAGTAAATGGGTAACAGCACATAGGCAGTAATGAGGTAGCCTAGGAAGTATCCAAAGACCACTTGCATATAGCTGAACTGGGAGGCCTCTACCCAACCGGGAACAGAGATGAAGGTAACTCCAGAGAGTGAAGCGCCGACCATTCCAAATGCCACCAAATACCATGGGGATTGCTTGCCGGCCTTAAAGAAATCCTCGTTGGAATCGTTCTTTCCTGTAAAATAGGAAATAAGCAAAAGCAGGACAAAATACCCACCAATGAGGAACAATATATGCGATGCCGTCATGGGAAATAATTTGCGGGCAAAGTACAAAAAGTAAAAATAGTATGTAATTTTACTCTTTAAATAGACCAGATGGATTTCTCTTCTAAATTATTGGAAAACGCAGTTTATGAAATGTCACAATTACCAGGAATAGGTAAGCGGACCGCGCTACGTTTGGTACTACATCTTTTAAAGCAACCTGAACGCCAGACCTCCGAACTGGCAAATGCATTGCAACAACTAAGGGAGCGAATCATTTTCTGTAAAAACTGTCACAATATTTCAGATACTGAAGTTTGTGAAATCTGCGCCAACCCCAAACGGGATGCATCCTTGGTCTGCGTGGTCGAGGATATACGTGACGTTATGGCCATAGAAAATACGGGTCAGTACCGTGGGCTTTACCATGTTTTGGGCGGTAAAATATCCCCGATGGAAGGAATAGGGCCACAGGATTTGAATATTACATCGCTTGTGGAGAAAGTTAGGGAAGGGGAAATAATCGAATTGATTTTTGCCTTAAGCTCTACAATGGAAGGGGATACCACCAACTTCTATATCTTTAAACAGATTGAGGGTCTAGAGGTGCGCACTTCTACCATAGCAAGGGGAATTGCAGTCGGGGATGAATTGGAATTCGCGGATGAGGTGACCTTGGGTAGGAGCATTTTGAACAGGGTACCTTTTGAAGGTTCCTTAAAGTCAAACTGAGCCATAATAATGACACAAAATCAAAAAACAGGCGTTAATTTTTCTATTTTTGCAAAAAAATACTCAAAAGAAGGTTTAAATTATCGATATGTCAAAATTTGAATTGAAACTACCACGAATGGGAGAGAGCGTTGCGGAAGCAACTTTGACCTCTTGGTTGAAGGAAGTTGGAGATACGATTGAAATGGACGAGGCAATCTTTGAGATAGCCACGGACAAGGTAGATAGTGAGGTGCCAAGTGAAGTGGAAGGAGTCTTATTGGAAAAATGCTATAATGTCGATGATGTTATTAAAGTGGGAGATACGGTAGCGATAATCCAGGTAAACGGAGAGGAAAATTCGTCCGGTGCAGCTGCTGAGGTTTCAGATGAAAGTACCGAAGAAGAGATGGTTGCAGTAGCAGAATCTACTTTAATAAAAGCTAAGGAAACGATTGAAAGTCCTAGAACTGATTTTTCAAGTTCTGATAGGTTTTATTCGCCCTTGGTAAAAAATATAGCCAAAGAGGAAGGGATTTCCCTAGAAGAACTGGAGGCCATAGAAGGCTCCGGTAAGGATGGCAGGGTAAGCAAAAATGATATTTTGGCCTATGTGGAAAATAGGGGAGATAAAAAGGAGGTTGCAGTAAAAGAACCTACTCAAAATGCGTCACCGATAACTAAAGCTCCATCAGCGATCACTTCAGAAACTACTAAGCAGCAAACGGTTGCCCCAAAAACTTCTACTGGTGATGAGGTCATTGCCATGACCCGTATGGGTAAACTTATCGCCAAACACATGACGGACAGTGTAGCCACATCGGCGCATGTGCAGAGCTTCATAGAAGTTGACGTAACCAATATTGTAAATTGGCGTGCCAAAAAGAAAAACGCTTTTGAAGCGCAAGAGGGTGAGAAACTCACCTACACACCTATTTTTATGGAAGCTGTTGCGAAGGCATTGAAAAAATACCCCATGATGAATATTACGGTAGATGGGGACAATGTGATTAAAAAGAAGAACATCAATATTGGGATGGCCGCAGCGCTTCCGGACGGAAATCTTATAGTACCGGTAATCAAGAACGCCGACCAATTGAATTTGGTAGGTATGGCCAAAGTGGTTAACGACCTAGCGGAACGCTCCAGAAATAATGTCTTAAAACCGGACGAGGTTCAGGATGGCACTTACACCGTCACCAACGTGGGAACTTTCGGTAGTGTATTCGGTACACCAATAATTAACCAGCCACAGGTAGGTATTTTAGCTTTGGGGGCCATACGAAAAATACCCTCCGTTATTGAAACTGAAGAGGGGGATTTCATCGGTATCCGCAGTAAAATGTACCTTTCCCATAGTTATGACCATCGCGTTGTAAACGGAGCCTTGGGAAGTATGTTTGCCAAAGCGGTAGCGGATTATTTAGAGGCTTGGGACGTTAATAGGGAAATATAATCGCTCTTCTAACTTGTCCTTATTAGTTAGGATTAACATTAATTTCATTAGTGAAATATTTTGCATAGCAGTATATTTAATGCTTTTGTAATTTTTAGCTACACTCTGCATGACCAAAATGCTTTCTCTCAAACCAAAACATTGGTTTTTAATTTTAATTTTTTTACAACCCTACTTTCGGCACAAGAAGAAAAGAAGGAACCGGTAAAACTTTTTTGGATTGTAACTGTGAGAAAAGCTACATACGACAAAACATTCCTTTTGTTAATCATGTAAGGGACCAATCACTTGCCAATGTTCAACTTTTTATTTATGATGTAGCCAACGGTAGCGGGGGGCGTACATATCTTTTGGATTTTAAAGGTGCAAAAGACTACGAAGGTATCCTTGGAAAACTTTCCTATGAAACTACGCCAACAATGACTTCGGATGAAGTCAGAAAGGGGCTGGTCGTTAAGATAAAGTCTGGCCTTTTAAAATATATTTTGGAGTCAGAGCTGGCAGAGGATATTAGTTACACCATTAATCAAGATGGCACTGGAGATATTCAAGAGATTAATTTTGAGGATCCTTGGAATAATTGGATTTTCGAAATTTATGGTGAGGCGGATTTATCCAAGGAATCCAGCAGAAACAGATTTGAGTATGAGGTAGGTTTCGAAAGTGATAGGGTAACTGAAAAATGGCGGATTCGGGCTGATTTGGAACTGAACCAAGCTACCAGTCGTTTTGAGCAAAACAATGAAACGTTTAAAAGTGAAAGACTCCGTTACTCTGCTGAAGGTAGTATTGTGCGTAGTCTAAGTGATCATTGGTCAACGGGGATTTTCGCTCAGGCAAGGCACAATACCTTTACGAACCTTGATTTTTCTACCTCAATAAGTCCTGCCTTGGAATACAATATTTTCCCGTACCGTGAGGTTTTACAACGTGAAATCGTTTTTGCCTATCGTATCGGTTACTTTTATAACGATTATATAGATACCACAATTCTGGGTAAGGATAGTGAAGGTATTTTCAATCACTCCTTGGATATCCAATTGCGTTACAGGCAGCCTTGGGGTAATATCTATACCAGACTTAGGGGCTCAACTTTTCTAGAGGATTTCAATAAGAATAGGATTCAACTTTTCGGCCGTCTATCGGTACGCATCTTTAAAGGTTTAGCCGTAACGTTTTCTGGAAATTTTGAGGTTATCAGGGATCAAATTAACCTACCGGCGGGAGACGCCTCTATTGAGGACGTGCTTTTACAGCAAAAACAAATCGCGACGGATTTTGAACTTGGCTTTAGGGTCGGGTTGAGTTACACTTTTGGATCCGCCTTCAACAACATCATCAATAATAGACTCTAACTTCGTTCGGCTAAAATGGACCAGCTGTGTTTTTTAGGGAATCTCTATTATATTGCTGTAATTCATCTTCCATAATTTATTGAAATCCTATCTTTGCTAAAAGTCCCAAAAATGGAGTTAAAACTTACCCGTCCTATTTGTTTTTTTGACCTGGAGACCACAGGAACCAATGTGGCAAAGGACCGTATTGTAGAAATATCAATTTTAAAGATTTTCCCCAACGGGAATAAAGAAAGTAAAACATGGTTGGTGAATCCGGAAATGACCATCCCTGATGAGGTAATCGCCATTCACGGTATCAGTAACGAAAAGGTGGCCAATGAACCTACTTTTAAGGAGCTATCAAAGGAAATTTATTCGATGATAAAGGATAGTGACTTGGGCGGATTTAATTCGGACCGTTTTGATATTCCATTATTGGCCGAGGAGCTTTTGCGATCGGACATAGATTTTGATATGAAAAACACCGTTTCGGTTGATGTGCAGACAATTTTCCATAAAATGGAGAAACGGACTCTGGAAGCGGCCTATAAATTTTATTGCGATAAGGATTTGACCGATGCCCACAGTGCCAAGGCCGATACCAACGCCACATACGAAGTACTTCTTTCACAATTAGATCGTTATCCGGAACTGGAAAATAATATTAGGAAGCTTTCTGAATTTTCCAGAAGAAAGCAATCCGTTGATTTTGCGGGTTTTATTGCCTTGAACAAAGAAGGGGAAGAGATTTTCTCTTTTGGTAAGCATAAAGGCAAAAAGGTTCATGATGTGCTGGAGCAGGAACCTGGTTACTTTGGTTGGATTTTAAATGCCGATTTTCCCCTGTACACCAAAAAAATATTGACCCAAATTAAGTTGAGTAAACTCAATAACAAGCTTAGCTAGATTATAGGAACAAGATGAAAATTATCTGTATTGGCAGAAACTATGCCGAACATATCAAAGAACTTCAAAACGAGCGGCCGGCCGAACCGGTAGTCTTTATTAAACCGGATTCTGCAGTTTTACCAAAAGAACAGGATTTTTATATTCCAGATTTTTCCAAGGATATTCACTACGAAGTTGAGGTCCTTGTAAAGATAAAGAGGGTAGGGAAGCACATCAGTGAAAAATTCGCACCGACATATTATGACGAAATAGGTCTTGGTATCGATTTTACCGCTAGGGATTTACAATCTCAGCTAAAGGAAAAAGGATTGCCATGGGAAAAGGCCAAAGGGTTTGATGGTGCTGCGGTAATTGGAAAATGGTTGCCTAAATCCAAATTTGAGGACCTTAACAATTTGAATTTTAAATTACTAAAAAACAATGAGGTCGTGCAGGACGGAAATACCAGTTTTATGCTGTGGAAAATAGATGAAATAATAGCTTATGTCTCCACATTCTTTATGCTTAAAAAAGGAGATATTATATTTACGGGTACGCCGGCGGGAGTTGGCAAAGTAAGTGCAAATGATTACCTTTCGGGGACGCTGGAGGGCGAGGAACTTTTTTCTTTAAATATCAAATAATGATTTATAGTCTGGATAAAATTAATGAGATGGCGGAAGGGGATCAGGATTTTATAAATTCGGTCATATCCGTTTTTTGGAAGAAGTGCCTGAAGATTTGGAAGCATTGGAAATTGCCCTGCAGGAGAAAAACTACGACCAAGTTTATAAATTGGCACATAAGATCAAACCCAATGTAGATTTATTGGGTATGGAGCAAACACGTGCCGCTGCTTTGGAAATAGAAACTTTAGGCAAGAGTGAGGCTAATATGGCCGATATCGAAAGGATTTTCCCAGCGCTCAAAGCGGACATTCATCAAGTAGTAGGGGAACTCAAAACCGATTTTAACTTGTAATGCTCGCAGAAATCATTACTATCGGCGATGAGATTCTCATTGGTCAAATCGTAGATACAAACTCCGCATTTATTGCCAAAGAACTTAATAAGATAGGCATATCCGTCTATCAGATAACCTCTGTACAGGATGAACGTGAGCATATCCTAAAAGCTTTGGCAGAGGCCAAATCCAGAGTAGACATCGTGCTGGTTACTGGAGGATTGGGACCTACGAAAGACGATATTACCAAACATACGTTTTGTGAGTTTTTCAATGATGAACTCGTTGAGAATACAGAAGTATTGGCGCATATAGAGTTTCTTTTTGCCAAGTATATTTCTACACCAATTTCTGACCTTAATAGAAAGCAGGCTTTTGTTCCCAGTAAGTCAATAGTGCTACACAATGCTCATGGTACTGCCCCAGGGATGTGGATTCACGAAGAAGATACCACCTTTATTTCTATGCCTGGCGTGCCTTTTGAGATGAAAAATCTATTGATTAAAGAGGTCGTACCTAAGCTTATGGAGTTTTACGAGCGACCTTACATCATACACAAAACGCTCGTAACCTACGGTTTAGGTGAAAGTGCTATAGCGCAAAAAATAGAAAAATGGGAAGAAGCCCTTCCGAGTTTCGTAAGGCTTGCTTATTTGCCCAATCTTGGTAGGGTTCGTTTACGATTAACGGCAAAAGGAACGGATTACGACAAATTGGCAATGGCGATAGAGGTAGAATCCCAAAAACTGGTGCCCTTGATAGGGGATATCTTGTTCGGTACTGAAGACGAGGAAACTATAGAAGAGGTAATTGCCAAGTTGCTTACAAAAAAGCATTTGACCTTGGCCACGGCAGAGAGTTTTACCGGAGGTAAAATAGCGGAACGTATTACGGCCATACCGGGAGCATCTTCCTATTTTAAAGGTAGTATAGTTAGCTATGCAACCCAGGTCAAATTAGATGTATTGAAGGTTTCCAAGGGCTCCGTAGAGAAATATTCCGTGGTAAGTAAGGAAGTAGCCATGGAGATGGCCGTAGGGGTCAAAAAACTATTGAAAACTGATTTTGCCATCGCAACCACAGGAAATGCTGGACCAACAAAAGGCGATTCGGATGCGGATGTGGGTACGGTTTTTATCGGGATTGCCTCTCCCAAAGGAGTTTTTGCCGAAAGATATAGTATGGGAAATCATAGGGAAAGAATTGTTCAAAAGTCGGTAAACAAGGCGTTTGAGCTACTTCAAAAAGAAATTTTAAAAATGTGAAGTAGAATGTTGTCGGTAAGACAAAAATGATATAAATTTGCACCCTGTTTAAAAGAAAAATTCGACACAATGTCTAAAGTCTGTGAAATTACTGGAAAGAGAGCCATGTTTGGGAACAATGTATCGTTCTCCATTAACAAGACAAGAAGAAGATTTGATGTAAATCTTTCCAAAAAACGTTTTTACATTCCTGAAGAGGATCGTTGGGTTACCTTAAAGGTTTCTGCTAGGGCTCTAAAAAGTATTAACAAAAAAGGAATTTCGGCCGTGTTGAAAGAAGCGAGGGCTAAAGGATTGGTAAAATAATCTGGAAAAAATAGGTTACAATGGCAAAGAAAGGCAATAGAATTCAAGTAATATTAGAATGCACGGAGCATAAAGAGTCCGGGCAACCTGGAACTTCCAGATACATTACTACAAAAAACAAGAAGAACACACCTGAAAGGTTGGAAATAAAGAAATTTAATCCAATTCTAAAGAGAATGACGGTTCATAAAGAAATAAAATAGTACCTCCACATTTGTGGGAATTATAAAATATTAGGTCATGGCAAAGAAGACGGTAGCAAGTTTACAGACAAGTTCTAAGAGATTAACAAAGGCCATTAAAATGGTTAAGTCACCTAAAAGTGGTGCCTATGTTTTTGTGGAATCGGTTATGCCACCAGAAATGGTCAACGAATGGTTGGATAAAAAATAATAATACGTTGAAGTATTAGTATAAAGCCTCTTTCTTTACGAAAGGGGCTTTTTAATTTTTATATTTGGTGAACTATTGATAAAACGATGAGTTTATTTAAAAATATTTTTTCTTCCAAAAAGAAAGAGACCTTGGACAAAGGTCTGGAAAAGACAAAAACCACATTTTTTTCCAAGCTTGGCAAGGCGGTAGCAGGCAAGTCTAAAGTAGATGATGATGTCTTGGATAACCTTGAGGAGGTTCTTGTTTCCTCGGATGTTGGCGTGGATACCACTTTAAAAATTATAGATAGGATAGAGGCACGTGTCGCCAAGGACAAATATATGGGCACCGATGAGCTCAATGAAATTCTAAGGGAAGAAATAGCCGGACTACTTTCGGAAACACATAGTGGAGAGGCTACCGAAATTAAAATCCCAACAGGTACAAAGCCCTACGTCATCATGGTGGTTGGTGTCAATGGTGTAGGTAAAACCACTACTATTGGTAAGCTAGCGTATCAGCTTAAAAAACAGGGATATAAAGTGGTCTTGGGTGCTGCGGATACCTTTAGGGCCGCGGCAATAGACCAGCTACAAGTATGGGCAGATAGGGTGGGTGTACCCATTGTAAAGCAGCAGATGGGAAGTGATCCCGCCTCCGTTGCTTTTGATACTTTGAGCTCGGCAGTTACCCAAGATGCTGATGTTGTTATTATTGACACTGCAGGTCGACTTCACAACAAGGTAAATTTGATGAACGAACTAACCAAGGTTAAACGTGTTATGCAAAAGGTGGTTAAAGGTACGCCACATGAAGTCTTATTGGTTTTGGATGGATCCACAGGCCAGAATGCCTTTGAACAGGCCAAACAATTTACTAAAGCTACAGAAGTAACGGCACTTGCAGTTACTAAATTAGATGGTACTGCAAAAGGGGGTGTGGTCATAGGTATATCGGATCAGTTTCAGATTCCCGTAAAATATATTGGAGTGGGGGAAGGCATTGAAGATTTACAGGTTTTTAATAAATATGAGTTCGTAGACTCGTTCTTCAAAGTCTAAAGGTGAAATTCGCTTCCCTATATGTCGCCATGTTCTTAGCCGCAATAGCTTGGTCTCAAATCGAGCATCCCAAAGCGAGTCCGTTTTCTCGATTGGAACAAGAAGTAGGCCTTTCCAAAATTATAGTAGAATATTCCAGACCTGCGACCAAGGGTAGGACTATTTTTGGAAATAGACCCGATGGTCAGCCTGGATTAGTGCCATACGGACGCATATGGCGGGTAGGTGCCAACGAGTCTACTAAAATTACATTTGATTCCGATATAGAAATTCTGAATAATATTCTCCCTAAAGGTACTTATGCATTATATGCTTTTCCGGAGGCCGATACATGGGAAATAGTATTTCATACGAATATTTCGCATTGGGGCGACGGACGGACAGCTTACAACCCAGAAGAGGATGCATTACGCATAAAAGCAAAACCTATTAAAACGCTTGATTTTCAGGAGAATTTTTTGATATCGTTCGATGCGTTGTCTCACGATGCCGTAACCATGATTTGGCATTGGGCACGTACAAAAATAGAAGTGCCTATAAAAATCAATACGCGTGAGGTCATGGAACGGCAAATACAGGATAAACTTAAAAACAATCCAACGGCTCAAACCTATTATGAGATTGCCCGATATTATCAAGAACAGGGCATCAAGTATACGGAGGCATTGACGTATTTAAACAAGGCCATCGCATTGGGTGGGGACACCTATTATTTTTATAGGGTGAAATCTTTAGTGGAAGGTGAGCTTAAAGACTACGCCTCTGCCATTCAATCGGCGCAAACTTCTCTAAACTTGGCCGATAAAGAAGGAAAGGATGAATTTGTTCGTATGAACCAGAAGAATATTCGAAGGTGGAAAGAACTTGTAAAAAATAAATAGCTGCGATTTTAAACGAGGCATAGAAATCTTATATTTAGACTTCCCAGTACTAACCCTTTTTAAAATGTCAAAATCATTATTATCTCCTTTACTGATATCCTCAATCCTAGTTTGCTTTCTGATTGTAACTTCCTCATGTAAGGAAGAAACTAAGGCCAATCCCGAGCAAGTTCGTATCTGGGAACCTTACAACGATTCTGCTGAAGTAGCCGCAAATACGGACCATGAAAATAGCAGAATGCAGTACAAGCTTGTCCAGTCCAAGGTATTGGATAAAAACGATGTTTTCCTTCCACTCTACGATGAGGTTTCTAAAATGACGGAGGCTGACTACGAGTCGCTAAAGCCAATGATTCTGGAGCAGGATATCTATACCATTCGAGAACATATACAGGAAAATAGGTTGAGTTATGAGGATTTGGTCTTGTTTTACCTCTACAGGATTTATAAATATGAATTGGATAATGCCACCACCTTAAATACGATAATTGCCCTTAACGAAGATGTTGTGGATGCCGCCCGAAAGTTGGACAAGTTAAAAGCGGAGGGTACGGTGTCAGAAATGCAACACCCCATTTACGGAATGCCTATTCTGCTAAAGGACAACATCAATACATTGGGAATGAAAACAACGGCTGGTAGTATTGCTTTGATGGATAATGAAGTGGAAGATTCATTTATAGTGAAGCAATTAAAAAAGAACGGTGCGCTTATTTTGGGTAAGGTCAATTTGAGTGAGTGGGCCTATTTCCTATGCAGCGGTTGCCCAGTGGGTTATAGTGCTTATGGCGGGCAGACACTGAATCCTTACGGAAGAAGAGTATTTGAAACAGGAGGTTCCAGTTCGGGAAGTGGAACGTCGGTAGCCGCTAATTATGCTGTGGCCGCCGTAGGTACGGAAACTTCGGGCTCTATCTTATCACCCAGTAGCCAAAATTCGGTAGTAGGTTTAAAACCTACAATTGGTCTGTTGAGTAGGACGGGAATCGTTCCGATCTCCAGTACTTTGGACACACCGGGGCCAATGACCAAGAATGTAAGAGACAATGCCGTTCTATTATCCGCCATGTTGGGGAAGGATGAATCTGATTCCAAGTCCGTAGAGGCCGGCCCCGGCATTTTATCCGCACCGTTGCATCCTAAACCTTTTACAGAAATGCGTTTGGGTGCCTTAAGTACCTTGATGGAAAGCGATTCCATTTATAAATCCACCATAGAAAAGTTGCGGGATTTAGGTGCAGAAGTAGTGGAATTTACACCTCCCGAAGTCAAAATGGATGGTTTTCTGAGCATATTGAATATTGATATGCGGAACGATTTGCCCGTATATTTAGAGTCAAATACCAATCCGGAGAAAGTAAAAATTAAATCCATTGCTGATGCTGTTGCTTTCAATAATGCGGATTCCCTGACCAGAATTCCTTACGGACAAGCTCTTTTTGAAGGTATTGAAGCAGATAGTACCACGGCCGGGGAGCTAGAGGAAATAAAAGCAACGTTGGAGAAAAATGGACGGATGTTTTTTGATACGGCAATGGACAAGCATAATTTAGATGCCATTCTCTCTATAAACAATTACCACGCCGGCTATGCTGCCGTAGCCAAATATCCAGCTCTGACCGTCCCTATGGGATACAAAAAATCAGGCGAACCTATTAGTTTGACTTTTATTGGGAAGCAATTTCGAGAGGCCGATTTGCTAAGCTTGGGCAGCGCTTTTGAAACGGCAATGCACGTAAGGCAGTTGCCGAAGGGCTATGAGTAAAGCTTAATAACAGAATTTTTGTATTGGAACTAGGTTCGATTAATCAATTCATCACCTCATTCAAAAAACCCCACAGTTCATTATCAAAACCAGAAGGTCCAAGGGCGGCGCCTCCGGGATTTTCTCCCATTCTGACCACAACTAAGTTTTGACTGGGAACGATGTAGAGCTTTTGGTCATTTTTTCCCAGACCCGCATAGAGGTCATACGGGGCATTGGGTATCAGTTCGGTATCAAATACGATTTGGGATTGGGGCACCATGGCACTCTCCTTTCCGTTCAGCCACCACAAATAGCCGTAGGACTTGTTCAAATTTTGCGATGTATTTTTCATGTCGTTTAGGTAAACCTCATCATTAAGAATTGTAGTAACGTCCCACTTACCATCATTTAAGTTCAGCAATCCAAAACGGGCCATACTGCGTGCGGTACTCCAATAGACATTGTTCAGTCCGTTGGTTGAAATCCAAGAGCCGGTCATCCCTATTCTTTCTTTTACTTTAGAAGAAAAGTAATCTTCAAAATCAGTTTGAGTGGCATTAGAGATTACGTCTTGGATTAAAGTGTAAGGTGCATTGTGATAGGCCCACCGTGTTCCTGCATCGGCCAGATAGTTGAGGCAGTTGGATGTTTTACAATCCCCTTGGGTATCATCCATTCCAGAGGTCATCGTTAATTGATGCCAAACGGTAATCAAGTTTTCTTTCTCGGTTGTAAGGCCGGTCCAACCCATGCCCAAATAATCGGAACTTTTATCGTTCAGGGATAAAAATCCTTCCTGCACTGCAAGACCTGTTGTAAAAGCAGTCAAGGTTTTTCCGGCAGACGCCCAGTACCAGGGAGAATCCTTGGTGTGGTCCCCGAAATACTGCTCCATAACAATTTTTCCGTCCTTTAGTACAATGAACGCTTTGGTGCCATTTTCTTCTAGAAAATCATAAAGCGACTGCTCGGCATTGGTATTCCAATCCAGATCCTCAGGAGTTACCATTTCCCAAGTATCCGAATTCATTGGTGGAAAATAGAAATTAACTGTCTCTAAGGTGTCATCGATTTGAATTTCATTGCTGTCCTTTGAACAGTTCAGAAAGAGAAGAGCTAACAGTGGTAGTCCTGCGTAAAATATACTTTTCATAGGATAACTTTTTTATTTGGACTCTCAATTACCGTTTTAGTTTAACGTAAAAATGGAAGAATTCGTCTAAGTTGCTGTTTGTTAGTAGGGCATGTTGTATTTTTGCACCCCATTAAAAAGCAATGCGAACAAAAACACTAAAGAAGAACAAAATCAACGTGGTAACCCTCGGTTGTAGTAAAAATGTCTACGATTCCGAAGTGCTCATGGGTCAGTTACGGGCCAATAATAAAGAGGTGGTGCACGAAGAGGAGGGCAATGTAGTGGTCATAAATACCTGTGGTTTTATCGCTAATGCTAAGGAAGAAAGTGTGAACACGATTTTAGAATTTGTTCAAAAGAAAGAGGCTGGGGAAGTGGATAAGGTTTTTGTCACCGGTTGCCTAAGTGAACGCTACAAACCAGATTTACAAAAAGAGATTCCAAACGTTGACGAATATTTTGGAACTAGTGAATTACCCAATCTTTTAAAAGCTTTAGGTGCGGATTACAAACATGAATTAATTGGGGAGCGACTCACAACAACCCCAAAAAATTACGCCTATTTGAAAATAGCGGAGGGATGTGACCGTCCTTGCTCTTTTTGTGCTATCCCATTGATGCGTGGAAAGCATAAAAGCAAGCCTATAGAGGAATTAGTAATAGAAGCCGAAAAATTGGCAGCCAAAGGAGTAAAGGAACTTATTCTTATTGCCCAGGATTTAACGTATTATGGTCTCGATTTATATAAGAAACGTAATCTAGCCGAACTACTGGAGAATTTGGTCAAAGTTGACGGCATTGAATGGATAAGGTTACACTACGCCTTTCCCACGGGTTTCCCTATGGATGTATTGGAGGTGATGAAACGGGAACCTAAAGTCTGTAATTATTTGGATATTCCTTTACAGCACATCTCCGATAGTATACTGAAAAGCATGCGCCGGGGAACTACACAGGCTAAGACCACCAAATTATTACAGAATTTTAGAACTGCTGTACCGGATATGACAATCAGAACCACCTTGATCGTGGGCTATCCAGGGGAAACTGAGGAAGATTTCCAAACCTTAAAAAATTGGGTGGAAGCCATGCGTTTTGAGCGTTTGGGTTGTTTTACTTATAGTCATGAGGAAAATACCCATGCTTTCAATCTGGTAGATGATGTTCCCGAAGAAATTAAGCAGGAACGGGCTAATACCATTATGGAGATTCAATCTCAAATCTCATGGGAGTTGAACCAGCAAAAAATTGGCCAGACGTTTAAATGTATCATTGACCGAAAGGAAGGAAATTATTTTGTCGGCCGAACGGAATTTGATTCCCCGGATGTGGATAACGAGGTGCTTATCGATGCTACCAAGCACTATGTGAAGCAGGGAGAATTTGTAAACATCACAATTACGGAAGCTGCAGACTTTGATTTGTATGGTGAACCTGCTTAATTGGTTCCCTCTTCGGCGAGCGATTGGATTATGTCCAGTATCGGCTAAAAAGTTATGTTTACAAAGGGAATGATTGGACTCGTGTACACGCTCTCATCTTCTTTATAAAGAACATTGTATTTAGCACCAATGGCTATTTTATTGGAAACATTGTAACCAGCACCAACGAACAAGGCCGATTCCCAAAATTTATCCTTTACATCCCCTGTTACCATTTCTACGGTCCTATTTACATTCAGTTCTGCAAACTCTAATAGTGTAGTGAATTTTGGTGTTGGGTTGTAAAAACTAATGACGTTAAATCCGATGGTTGTTGTTTTTTGGAGGTCCTTTATGGCCGTATAACTACCTTGAATACCGCCGCCCAGACTTATTTTATCACTCACTTCATAGACCAAATTGGGGGAAAGACTTATGTTCGTTCCTCCCAAAAAACTTAGTCCAAACCCGCATCCGAATTTTAATCCGGGCTCTTTGGCATCTGTACTATCAATAACACTAATAGTCGTAGTCTGTGCATTTGATTGATAACACATAAATGCCAAAGATATTGTGAGTAAAAGCTTAAGTAAGGTGTTTTTCATTTTAATCGTCTTTAGTGTTAAAAGTAACTACAGTAATGAGGCTAAATATAGGTCATTTTACTATAATTCTATAAATATCAAAAAGAAGTAGGATAATGGAATAGGTATCTTCTATTACGGCTGCAAATGTAAAATACAAGGTGCCTGTCGTATTATTGAAGGAAGTTGGGAATATTATATAATGACAAAGAGTTGGTCCAGTTACGACAGTTTAGTTGTTATGACCGCTACTTCGCATCATTTTTATGGTAAATGCTCCTAGGACTAGAATTACAATGCCCATAATGCCCCAAAGCCACCACTTATTCTCAAAAAGGGGTAATGTTCTGGGCAATTTACTTTTCTGAATTGTCTGGGGTTGCCCCAAAGTAACTGGTTTGAGATTTTTTGGAAGTACGAATCCATTTCCTGATATATCATAAATTGGAGCACGAGCATTGTTGTTGCCATAGGCCAAATAATAGTCGGCCGATTTATCAAAACGAGCGATCAGCTCATGTCGATATCCCTTTACAATCGGTTTAGAGAACGTTAAAGGTTGATTATCATAATTTTGAACCACAACCCTTAGTTTTTTGGCTAGATAACTATTGAATTTAAATTCGTTTTCCTCCAAGGAAGATAAAGTGCCAGTAGTAAGGGTTCGGTAGCTGTATCGCCAACCTTTCTCCGTATTTACGCTATCCGAAACATACTGAATCTCCACGGGACGATAGTAATCAATCTTATCCATGACTCCAATTTTCATATAACTTACAGGGATACGCGAGTTTAAATCAGTCGTGAGAATGGTGTTTTTGCCCTCTTCGGTCACTTCAAAATTAGCCACAGGATATTCTTGATAAGTTGAGGGTATGATGCTATCCAAATATAAGGTGGTTCGGAGCAGTTCTGGTTTTACATCGCTCATCATTAATAGTCGATAATAACGATATTTCGCATTTGAAAATTGAAGATTGGTAAAGGAGTAATTCGTCTGGCTATTTTTAATGGAAACAATCCTGTAATCCTCTAGTAGGGTGAACCATTCTCGTTGATTCTGACTTCCTTCGAGCATAACGTTCCAATCAAAATTATCGTTCTTTATGTTGAGTTGAATTTCATTGATACTTTTGGTCGTTGGGACTTCATACGTAAAGAAGTATCCATTCTCATTGGACGAGGTATTGATGAGGCTAAAATCAATTTTAGATAAAGCCCCTTTGGCATCGGACACCCTAAAAACATAGGGCGCTTCCAGTGTATCGGTTTTTGTAATACCATAGATTCGGATATCGGCCAAATTATTTTTCACATGGGAGAAAAGGGTATTTGGTAACGGAATGGTATGCCATTGGTCCGTTGTACCCTTAAGTGCAATTTTTTGGTCGTAACTATTCAATTGCCCAAAGGAGATTGAACATGATAGTAATAGCAGGAATGCTCCTATTTTAGTGCTCGTCCTCATGTGCAATGATATGTTTGTATTTGTTATAAAGGAAAGAGATAATTAATAGCAATATTCCCAAGGATACGAACACGATTGTTTTTGAAATGGTATTCAAGGATGCTATATCGTAAAGGAATAGTTTGACCAAAGTAACACCGAACAAAATAATGGCGATAATACGCAGGTATTTTCGGTTTTTCCAAATGCCCAGGGCAATTAGGTAAAGAGAGTAAGTGCCCCATAAAATACTTAAGCCAAGTTTGTAAGACTCGTTGGAGCCAGCCAAATCCATCCAAGTCAATAGTTCGCTACTAAGTATCCACAAGAGTGACACATGCAAAAGGATATTAAAGGGGATGCCAAAGTTCACTTTCATAAAGGATTGCCGTATCAATTTGTACAACATAACGATTAGAATGGCGAAGAATGCAATGGCGACATATCTAATGTAGAGGTTAAAATCATCTACTTCATAGAATTCCGCAAGGTTTTGAGAGATAAAAGCTTCTCGCAATTCGCTCAAAATATATAATCCTGCCGTATGGAAAATACCGCCGATAAGTATTCCTAGGCAAAGGGTGATGATTCCCAAAACCTTGTTCTTTATCCTCACCATATTAACGAAAGCAAGTGCTGCAACAAAAAGTAAGGTATAATTTAATAACCAAATGTCCGCTTGGTCCTTGATGGCGTAGTTTCTTTGGGGATAGGTATAGGCATCATTACCTATCATCGCTACTTCCGATTTTTGAAAAAGTAATTGGAAATAGTATTCAATTTCTAAGTAAAATGCACTGTATGTTACGAAGAGCAGTATTCCTGGAATGGCAAAGGCCATGATTTTGGAAAAAACACTTCGTTTTCCGTCCGCTGAAATATTTTGAAATTTTGTATTGATCCAATTTATAAATCCAAAGGCACCAAGAAATAGTAGGGACGTTAAAAATGCTGAATTAAAAATAGGAATCAATTCAGGAATACCTTCTCCATAGTTGTAACTGCTATAGCTTGTGGACCAATCCTGAGTAAGACTTAAAAAAGCCAATATCATCAATGGATACGATAGGTACTCGTAGGTGGGTACTTTCTTAGTACGGCCTATCCAGAAAAGGAGCGCTGCTTCCAATGCCCATAGCAATGTAACCCAATTACCGTCCAATTGCACGGGTATGGCTATAGTTATAAAGGTGAGGACGAGGCCTGCAATGAGGAAAAAAAGATTCCTGTCGGCCAGTTTTCTTTTATATATCAATACACATACTCCAAAATGGACAAGTGCATTGATTAGTGTAAATAAGCCTAAAAGCTCATTTCCGGTTTCATGAAACGAGAGTAATCCAATTCCCGAACCATAAAATATGAAAGAATTCAGCATGAGCATAAAAACGTCTGAAACCTTGAAGTTTTCCGACTTTACCAGCTTGTATGCCAGGAACGTACAATAAAAGATGCTGAAGAATAGACTGATGACAAATAGCGCCAACGCAAAATGTTCTTCTCTCACATACGAGAATGCTGCCCAGGCACCATAAATCAACCAGCTAAAACTAAAGGCCACATAGTAAAGCGCTTTCCAGTATTTTTTTAAGGAAATCACCAAAATCCCAATATTAATCATGGTCATGTAGGCGAATAAAAATGTAGCATTACCTGAATCATTGCTAAGTAAAAAAGGTATGGCGTACGCACCGACCAAACCTATATGGGCAATTACTTGTTTGTTATAATTAAGGGCTGCCACCACCCCGAAAACGGTAAATAAGAGCATGATCCCGAACGCCATAAGCTGCGGAAAAAGGTCGTAAAAACTATAAGCTGCAAAAGTGATGAAATAGAGGATGGCCAGAGCACCGCTTACGAGCACCGCACTGTAACTTGTATATTTTGACTTTAATTTGATGCCAAAACCAACAAGTCCCAGACCCACGAGATAGCCTAAAATGATGCGTGTTAGCGGACTTATTAGATTGTTTTCAATGGAATATTTTGCCCCGATTACAACGCCGATGACCGTAATCAATATGCCTATTTTATTGATGAGGTTTTCACCTATGAATTTTTCTAAATTCGACTTTCCCTTTGTTGGTTTTATTGGAGGTTTTACACTGCTAGTTGGCTGTAGAACCAGTGGTATTTCTGTGGTTTCCTCTTTTTTAGGAATAAAGTTTACAGGTGCTTTCGGCGTAGCACTTACTTTTATTACTGATTCCTTATCTTCAAAAGAGACTGAGGCTTCACCTTTTTTAAGAGTCTGTAATTCCTTTTTTAGCTGATTTACTTCTTGAGTAAAACCCTCTTGCCGCTTTAACAGTTGCTCAAGTCTATCTAAAAGTCGGGCAATTTGCTCGTTATTTTCGGCCATTTTTCGTCAATTTTTCCCAGTTTTATAGTGCAACTGGCATTGAAATAACGGAAATCCTTTCAATTTGTTGGCACACAATGTTTTTTCAAGGCGACATCAAAATTATTATGGCATCTTTTGCTATAAAAATCAATTGGAAATAAGAACCCCTAGTATGATGATGAGACTAATCCACTCAAAACCAAAAAATCCTGCAACGCCATTACTTTTCAAAATACAGATAAATGTAAACCGCCGCTCCAAAACTGGTTGCATCTGTAGAAGCCAAATGCCAGCCATCTTTTGAATATTCGTCAAGTTTTTCCTGTATCTCCGCTTTTGACGATTTGGCGATATGTTTAGTATCCAGCGTAAGCTTACTGTAGTAAATAAGTGTTTCGACTTTGTATTGCTTCATCTTAAAAGATTGGTTTTAGTTGACCATAAAAAGGGCGTTAGCAAAAAACAACTTTCCATTTTCCCAGAACCCTCTGAACAATGGATTGTCCACCATATAGATAACATGCCCGCGGCCCAGACGTTCAGACCCAAAAATCAAGGTCTCCGCAATTTTTTTCTGAGCCTCACTACCGGCAAAACCGGATACAGGGACGTTGGCGCCTTTAGTAAGATATACGGCGCTACCGCCATCTAAATAATTATAGGCCGCATCCCCTAACTTTAAAGTAAAATAAGTATCATCATAACCATAAGCCAAAGGATTTGTCGGGTCTACTTTCGCCTTAAAAATGGCACCCGTTATCTCTGATTTTATCCGTTCCCTTTGTGAGGAGTCAAATGCCCCAAGACTAATTGTGGAATCTTTTTCTTCTTCTTTTTCCTTGATTCTGAAGTCCTTGTCCGTCGATAAAGTTTTAATAGATTCGCCCATGGCGATTAATTTTCCACCGGACTTAACCCAGTCTTTAATTTTTTCCATCGCATTATCCTTTAAAAAACTTCGATACCGGTTACCGTCAGGCAATACAAGAACATCATATTTAGAAAGGTCTACACGATTAAAATAATCGGCATCCAAAATACTTACCGGATAATTCAATTGTTGTTCAAAAAAATGCCACACTTCCCCGAAGTCCAAGGTTGAAGTAGGGTCCCCGGATAGCACGGCGATTTTCACATCTTTAATAACGTCCACATACCTAGAACCAAAATCTTTGCCTATATCTACAAATCCGGTATTTACAACGGTCAACTCTTTATTTGGAGAATAATTCTTCAGAATGTTTTTCAAAGTTCCTGTAAAGTCCGAATGGTATTTGTTATCCCCTTTCGTGATGACCAAACTACCCCTTTTGTAGTCGTTCCCATCCATTGAAAAAGGCTTGTTAACGTATCTTACCCTTACCTTTTCCTTCAGAAGTTCCGCCAAAAATTTGGCGTCTTCTAAACTGTTCCAGTCCGTGACATAACCGTAGTTTTCATCATTAATATCATTAACAACGGGAGTGTAAATTGACCCTTCCACTTCACTCTTGCCAATAAAATTTTCCGAAGCAACTGCATCAAGACCGTAAGCATAAGGTAGTGACCATGCCGTTATATCATAGGTAACGGAGTCGCTTAGCTTGGCCCTAGGCTCAAACAGTACTTTTACCAAAGTACTTTTAGGTTGATCTGCAGAAATCACCATGCTTTTTTCGGTGCTTCGGGCACTACCTTGTTTTCCAGTATTGTAATCAAATCCTTTTGCCGTAGTATTTTGACCAATGCCATATTCAATCTCATGCTGGTCCAACAATCGGGCTAATTTGTATAAATTATCTTCATTACCGTTTAGAACATAACTTTTGTATTTAAAATCTTTGTTCTGATAGAATTTTTTGAACTCTTCATTCAACTTTTCAGTGTTCTTGCTGGCTACCTCAACTGTAGAAAGTCCGGTAGTATGGTGGTGGGCAATCCGGTCCTTAAGCGTAAGTGTATCCCCAATACTGGTTATAATGCCCAATCCGGCCCTGCCGCTACCTCCTTGCTCATAGGTCATTCCTATACCACCACTGTACGTTGGGTACGTGTCACCGTAACTAGGGTACAACAAATCAAAAACTTCTTTCGTAAAATAAAACCAACCGTTTTCATCAAAATATCTCGCATGATTTTTGCCAATGGTCACTTGAAACTCCCTCTGGAAATCTGTGATGACCTCATGATAGGGTTCTGAGGCTGGGGCAAAATAATAGGGGCTGTCCACACCCTGTTCATGAAAATCTACATGTACGTGAGGTAACCATTTATTGAACTGTTTCAAACGTTGTTGACTTTCCGCTTGTGTCAACCACGCCCAATCCCTGTTCAAATCGAACATATAGTGGTTACTTCTACCACTCAACCATCCTTCATGGTGTTCCTTGCTATTGGGATCCACATTGTAGCTCGTATTCTTGAACTGGTTGTACCAGTTCACGTAGCGGTCCCGCCCGTCCGGGTTGATACAAGGGTCCATTATGACTACCGTATTCTCCAGATAATTGCTTTTTGTGGTAAGTAGGTCATAAACGGTTTGCATGGAAGCCTCTGTGCTTACGCTCTCATTACCGTGTACGTTATAGCTTAGCCAAACTATCGCCTTGTCTGGTTGACCCTCGCCCTTTGTACTTTTCAAATGTTCTAAGCGTATACTTTCGATATTTTGGATATTATCTTCTGAGGACAAATAGGCCAATAGGAGCGGTCTGCGTTCATTGGTTTTCCCGTACTCCATCAATTTCATACGATTTGGTTCGGATTGTGCCAAATACTTATAATAATCCACCACCTGATGGTGTCTGGTGAACTGACTCCCTAGTTCGTAACCTAGGAATTCTGAGGGTGACTGAAGTTGTGCCGTAAAAATTAAAGGTAGGAGGAGTAGGAGCGGGAGTAAAAATTTCTTCATGTGTAATGTTTAAAATCGAATAGCGTCAAATCTAACAAATAATGCGCAAAATATGTTTTTGAAACCTGGTTTTTACAGATTTTGAACTAATTTCATGCTGTGGCTAATTAACGTATTTTTAGCAACTCTAAAGTATGAGAGTTTTATATTTACTTTCATTTTACTTCTTTTATGGATATTGACTGTTTACCCTTCAAAAAAACCGGTTATTTTTCAAATCTAATATGTGATTACATCGCGGGCGACAAAAAAGTTTCCCCGCTGTACCATCGGTTTCCGGATTTAAAAGGGTTTAAAGCACAAATAGAGGAAAAAGGGAATAGTTTTCCTGCCGCGCATAGAAAAACCTTGGTGGAATCCCTTAGGAAGCAATATAGCGGTTTGGATGCTTCCCAAAAAACGCTTCAAAATATTACCGATTTAAATGAAGCAAACACTTATACTGTAGTAACGGGCCATCAACTTAACTTATTTACCGGACCGTTATATTTTCTCTACAAAATTATTTCTACCATTAACCTGACCGAGGAGCTCAAATATGAATATCCAAAATTCAATTTTGTTCCTGTATACTGGATGGCCACGGAGGATCACGATTTTGAGGAAATCAATTATTTTAATTTTCGAGGCAAAAAAATACAGTGGAACAAAGATGCTTCCGGAGCCGTGGGACATTTAGATACCGAAGGGTTAAAGGAAGTTTTTCAAACGTTCTCAAATGCTATCGGTAATAGCAATAACGCTGAATTTCTGAAAACGCTATTTGAAAAAGCCTATCTGGAACACGAGACGCTAACAGAAGCCACAAGGTTCTTAGCGAATGCGTTGTTTAAGGATTATGGTCTAGTTATCGTCGATGGAGACGATACTAATCTTAAAAGGCTTCTAATCGCTTGTGCGAAACAAGACATATTTGAGCGAACTACGTTCAAGGCAGTTTCTGCTACCATTGATAGGATGCCTTCCGAATATACAGTTCAGGTAAGCCCGAGAGAAATCAACTATTTTTATTTGATGGATGGTTTGCGGGAGAGAATCGTGGAAGCCAATGGAAAGTATGGAGTTCATGGACAAAGTATAATCTGGGATAGGGAAGAACTATTGCAGGAATTGGATGCGCATCCAGAACGCTTTTCACCTAATGTTATCACAAGACCTCTGTACCAAGAAGTAATTCTACCTAATTTATGTTATATAGGAGGTGGGGGCGAAATAGCCTATTGGCTGGAACTTAAATCGTCCTTTGAAGCCATGGAGGTTCCTTTTCCTATATTATTGTTGCGGAATTCTGTTTTGGTAATCACGGAGAAACAGTCGGACAAATTGAAAAAAATGCAGCTTTCGGAGGAAGATTTGTTCTTAAAACAGAGTAGCCTAATCAATAAGAAGATACGGGAGATATCCAATATTGATATCGATTTTTCCCCGCAGAAAAAGCATCTGGAGGAACAATTCAAAGATTTGTATATACTGGCAGAAAAAACCGATAAATCGTTTATTGGAGCTGTAAAGGCTCAAGAGGTAAAGCAAAAAAAAGGGCTAGATAATCTAGAAAAAAGACTGCTTAAAGCTCAAAAAAGAAAGTTGAAAGACCACGTACGGCGTATGACCGATATCCAGAACGAACTTTTTCCGGGTAAATCATTGCAGGAACGAAACCTCAATTTTTCCGAATTGTATTTAGAGTACGGAGATGAACTGATTCCTATGCTCGTAAAAGCTTTGAAACCACTACGATTGGAGTTTACGGTACTAACGGTTTAGCTCATTTAAATAGATCTTTAGGGCACCAAAAATTCCCCTAACCAATCCTCATCCGAACGTGAATACCGCACCCGTATATGATTTGGGCGCTTCAATTTTAGATATTCAATTTTATGGGGAGTAATCTCTACCATACAAAAATAATCTTCATCAGATAGGTATTCTACAAGATCTGGATTTTTTATAGTACTGCCTGGAGCATTGCTAGTAATGTAATCCTTTCGACTGCTAGGTTGTATTCCGTGCCAATATTTTTTTAAGAGGGCGGGGTCAGTTATAACACTGGCCGTGCCCTCCACTTTTATTTGAAGCAGTTTTTTGGGATGATAAAACAACGCACTAATTTTTTTGTTTTCCTTTAGATGAATCATTTTTTTAGAACGTTTATCGGTATAGAAGGTGAGGGTCAAGTCTTCCGAAATTCTACGGAGTACCACTGTTCGTAATCTTGCCATATTGTCCAGGCCTACCGTGGCCAATGTGAAATAGCGAAAAGGGTGTCCCTTCTTAACAATGCTCTTGCTAAGTTCCTCCTTAAGTTCTTGAAAAAATACTTCGGTCATTAATAATTAATTTTAGTAAAAATAAAAATTGAATTATTAAGGTAGGGTTTTTTATAATAGGATTGTTATATATAAAATTGCTATGAAGAAGTTGATTTAGCTTCAAAATAATAATTCATGTTTAGGTTGGTTTTTGATTTAGATTAATAAGCTCGGGGTGGTTCCCGAGCTTTTCTTTTTTAAGACAAAATTAATTTTTATGTGTAAGGATATTAAAATACATCCGACTACATAAAGGAATACAAATTGCTATGAAAGAGGATTGTATTTACGATTCTCCAATTGTATTCAGTTGTTTGGTTGGTTGAATGGAAAGCCCGGTTGATTCCCGGGCTTTTTTGTTTAAAGAAAAATGAAAATATCAAATTTTAGCAGTAAAATGGAATTTGTAGGAATAGATATAAAAAATTAATAACCAGTAACTTGTAATATTTTATTTAAATAATTGGTGTTAATCAACTTTATAATCCAATTTCATGGTTATTGATGCCGTTTTGTTTTTTGATGCGGTATTATAGACTCCTCCCCAACTGTAGTCCTCACCGGAATTTTGACCCGTAATTTGGAACACGCCCATTTTAGCGGAGACCAAATCTCCCAAATTACTTCCGGCATTTTCGGCTATTTTTTCTGCTCGTATTCTGGCATCCTCCGTTGCTTTGGAAATCATCTCAATTTTAAGATCTGCAAGTTTGGTATAGTAATATCTTGGGGGAAAGGAATTGAATTGGACGCCCTCGTTCAACAACTCGGTTATTTCACGGGACACACTTTCGATTAGAGCAACATCTTGAGATTCTAACTTTAAGGCTTGTGTTAATTGATACCCCCTAAAAATACTACCTACATAGTTGCCAGCTTCGTATTTATTATCTCTAAGCTCTGTAGTCTGGACACTGTTAAAAATAATACTGTTGGCATCTATGCCTTTGGAAACCAAATAGGACTTCACAATATCCTTATCATTGTTCAATTGGTCAAAGGCAGACTTTAATACGGTATTGTTCGCAGAGAACTGCCCTTCCCAAACGATGAGATCAGAAGTGAAATTCTCATTTCCTAAACCAGTAACAGAAATTATTTGGGGCGGATTGGCCCTTTTGATATAAGCACTCCCTAGAAAATAGGCTGCGGATACAATTGCTAATGCGAAAATGACGGCACTAATATTTTTCATGACTATTCCTTGATTATAATTCTAAATATCCATAAAGATACTTTTACTGTACGTCCAAATTACTATTTTTGCCCATGCAAAACAAAGTCCTGATTCTAGACTTCGGTTCTCAGTATACCCAACTCATTGGTAGACGTGTTCGTGAACTGAATATTTTCTCCGAGATAAAACCGTATAATAAACTGCCCGAGGATATTTCCGAATACGGAGCGGTCATACTTTCGGGCTCTCCGTTCTCTGTACGTGCAAATGATGCACCTCATCCCGACTTATCAGAGATTAGAGGTAAACTTCCTTTATTGGGGGTTTGCTATGGAGCACAATATTTGGCACACTTTCATGGTGGAAATGTTGAAAAGTCCAATACACGCGAATACGGGCGGGCAAACCTGACCGCTATTTCCCAGAAAGAACCGTTTTTCCATCAGATTACTGATGGGTCTCAAGTATGGATGAGCCATGCCGACACGATTAAACAACTTCCAGAAAATACGGTCTTGCTAGCAAGTACTAACGATGTCAAGAATGCGGCCTTTAAATTTGAGGGGGAGGATACTTATTGTATTCAGTTTCATCCAGAAGTGTACCACACGACCGATGGCAAACAGCTCTTGGAAAACTTTTTGGTGCGCATTGCAGGTCTTGAGCAAACCTGGACGCCGGATGCCTTCGTGGAAAAGACAGTTGCGGAACTCAAAGAAAAAATAGGAAACGATAAGGTCATATTGGGACTATCGGGAGGAGTAGATTCTACAGTAGCCGCCGTATTGTTGCATAAAGCTATTGGAAAACACTTACATTGTATTTTTGTAAACAACGGTCTTCTTAGAAAAAATGAGTTTGAAGAGGTGTTGGAACAGTACAAGGGCATGGGCCTGAATGTTAAGGGTGTAGATGCTTCGGCACGCTTTTTGGATGCTTTGGCAGGGGAGCGTGACCCAGAAAAAAAGCGAAAGATTATCGGCCGCGTGTTTATCGAAGTTTTTGACGACGAGGCCTATTTGGTCGAGGATGCAAAGTGGTTGGCACAAGGAACAATTTATCCGGATGTGATCGAATCGGTTTCCGGTACGGGTGGCCCGTCGGCAACGATTAAAAGTCACCATAATGTTGGTGGCTTGCCCGATTTTATGAAATTGAAAGTGGTGGAACCTTTAAAAATGTTATTTAAAGATGAAGTACGGCGTGTAGGAAAGAGTATGAACGTAGGTGATGAGCGTTTGGGGAGGCATCCCTTTCCTGGTCCTGGATTGGCAATTCGAATTCTTGGTGATATTACCCGAGAAAAAGTGGCCATCTTACAGGAAGTAGACCATATATTTATTCAAGGATTACGCGATTGGGGGCTTTACGATGACGTGTGGCAGGCTGGAGCAATGCTCTTGCCCGTTAATAGTGTGGGAGTTATGGGAGACGAACGTACTTATGAGAAATGTGTAGCGCTTAGGGCGGTGGAAAGTACCGATGGTATGACAGCGGATTGGGTTAATTTACCCCATGAATTTTTACAAAAAACCTCCAACGACATCATCAATAAAGTCCCCGGAGTAAATCGTGTCGTATATGATATAAGTTCTAAGCCACCGGCAACAATAGAATGGGAATAATTAGGTTATCCTAAATGTGTGGTCTGAATATGGACGTTTAGGAAACGCAGAATAAATTACAGTAACGCTTAAAGACCGGATAAAATGAATCGATTTTTAAAGAATACACTTGTTTTACTGCTTTTCGTTTTCATGGGCAGCAAGTCTATAGCACAGAAGTTCAGCACGCATTCGGTAAAGGAAGGGGAGACCTTGGAAAGTATCGCCAAAATATATGGTGTGCTTCCCAGCAACATACTACAATTTAACAAAGAAATAAAATCAGGAGAGGAACTTAGGCCCAATACTATACTGGTAATTCCCTCCGCCAAGAGTCTCGGCGGTGAAGTGCCAGCAATAAGACCATCAACAGGTGTACACGAACTTTTGAAAGAGGTGATGCAGGATTCCGTAGTTGTGAGGCAGCCCACCGGTTTTAAGGAGCACAAAGTCCGTAAAAAGGAAACACTTTACGGTATTGCGAAAAAATACAATGTTACTGAGGAAGAAATTAAAAAGTACAACAAACAATTGTATGCTGCGCAATTGAAGAAGAAAATGGTCATCCGTATTCCTAAATATCCAGAAGTTGAGGAAAATGAAATCGGCATAGACCCCGACAATTATGAGAAATATGTGGTTGCCCCCAAGGAAACCCGATGGAGTATTGCACATAAATATGGAATTACTATAGATAGCATGTTGGTCCTGAATCCCGGACTTTCTAAAACCACTAATTATTTGGCCGAAGGTTACGAATTGTTGCTTCCAAAAATTGCAGGTAGTACGGTAGATAACCAAGAAACACAGCTTTTTATTTCCTACACGGTTCCACCTAAAATGAATTTTTATCGTTTGGAGCAAGAATTTGGAGTAAAATCTGAAGATGTGGTTAGGTTGAATCCTGAAATAACGGAAAGAAATGGGTTAAAAGAAGGTATGGTCATAAGGTTGCCGGAAACAAAACGAGATCCCGGGGAGATAAATACGGATAACTATATTTTTTATGTGGTCAAACCAAAGCAGAACGAATTTAGACTTACCCGAAAGTTTGGGTTGCCTTGGTCGGAAATTACCAAACTAAATCCAGATTTAAAGGATGGTCTAAAAGCGGGCATGGTCTTGAAACTACCCAAGGACCAAATCGGTGATTTTGAGGTGCGTAATTCTTTGATTTTGGACAAAATCAATCTTCTGGATAGCATAAATGTTGAGAATCGACCAAAAATCATGTTTTTACTACCATTCCGGTTGGACAAATTGGATTTGAACGATAAGGAATCTGTGGAATGGACTATAGCGAATAGAAACAGCTTAAAATATAGTTTAGGACTGTATTCTGGGGCATTGATAGCATTAGACTCTATTAAATCGCTCGGGGTATCCGTGGACGTAAAGACTTTTGACAATCAACTGAATTTACAGAAAACCAAAGAGATCCTATTAAGAGAAAACTTGAGGGATTATAGCGCGATATTTGGGCCATTAGATATAGGTTCTCTAAAAGAGGTCGCTGTGCAGGCCTCAAGCGTACAAGTTCCGGTCGTTGCACCTGTTCCTGCCGAAAGCGATATAAGTTTGCAGAACGTATTTTTCACCTATACGGAAGAACGTTTGCTGCGGGAACACATGATAAAATACGTAAAGGATAATTACAAAGACGAGAATATCATCATAATTGCGGATGAGAAAAATAAATCGGTAAAGGAGCAGTTAGCGGAGCAGTTTGCAGGTGCAAAGATATTGGATGTAAGGGAAGAGGAGAAAAACATTGGCGTGAACAGGGAAAAGCTAGCAAGTCTGCTGACAGAGGATTTGGATAACTGGGTATTCGTAGAATCGGACAATTTTAAGTTGATATCGAGTGTAGTATCTATTTTAAACTCGTTTAACACGGCAACGTTAGAGCCTATGGAGGGAAGAAAAATTTTTAAACTTCGGATGTTTACAACGGATATGAACAATGCTTTTGAGAACGACGTTATTTCCAGTACGCATCTCTCCAACCTCAATTTTACCTATCCATCCGTTTATAGGGAAGTAGGGACGAATAGCTTTGTAAAACGATATAGAAAACGGTTTGGGGATGATCCGGACCGTTATGCCGTTCGTGGATTTGACCTTACGTTTGATTTATTACTCAAATTGGCCTACAAGAACGATTTGATAGATATTTCAAAATTTGTCGGTTCAACGGAATATAATGGGAACAAGTTTGATTATGAGAAGGATGCCACTTCTGGTTATTTTAATCAGGCATCCTATATAATGGCATATGAGAATATGCGGATAAAGGAATTGGAATAATATGACTTCAAAAGTTAGCTATAACGGGGATTTAAGAACGGAATGTACACACTTAAAATCGGGTAATTCGTTCACGACCGATGCACCCACGGACAATAATGGCCTGGGGCAAGCTTTTTCCCCAACGGATACCGTTGCCACAGGACTGGCAAGCTGCATGTTGACCATGATGGGGATAAAGGCCAATGGACTTGGGGTAGACTTAAAGTCTTCCACGGCCGAGGTAACCAAGCATATGTCCGCATCTCCTAGAAGAATTTCTAAGATTGAGGTTACAATGAGTTTACCTGCCAACATTTCTGAAAAGAACAGAAAGATTTTAGAACATACAGCGGATACTTGTCCGGTGCATTTTAGCCTTCATCCGGATATTGAAAAGGTAATCACCTACAATTGGATTCTGTAGTAAAAAATATAGGTTTACTCATTCTCCTTTTCACCATGGTCTCTGGCGGCACAGCGCAGGAAGTGGTTCCGTGGGATGCGGGTAAACGATTGTCTTGGAAAGATTTTAAAGGAGAAGTACCTATTGGGGTTGGTGCGGCGGCTACCACGGCAAGTGGTATCAGTTATAATTTTTCTACGTATTACGAGGGTACAAAAATGATGGTTGATTACGAGGTGAATGCTTTTTTCTATCCCGAAAAATCATGGTACAGACCAAAAATCTGCAATGATACTACCTTGATCCACGAACAGTTGCATTTTGATATCTCAGAGCTTTTTGCGCGTAAAATGAGTTTGGAGATGGCCAAAACCTCATTCACCAAAAACGTAAAAGCCGAAGTCAGGGCCATTTACAAAAAGACCTTAAGGGAGCTTAACGATTTTCAGAATAGGTATGACGATGAAACCGATTATTCGCGGAATGTGCCACAACAAGTAGCTTGGACAAAGAAAATAGTGAAAGCTTTATCGGAATAATAAAAATCAGACGTCACAAATCGTTATTCCCTCCTTTAATGCAGCTATGGGGTCTTCCCAAGTGGGAATGAATTCCTGAGCTACGTAGCCCTTGTATCCGGTTTCCAGAATGGCCTTCATTATAGCTGGATAATACAATTCTTGCGTTTCATTGATTTCATGCCGGCCAGGATTTCCACCGGTATGGTAATGCCCAAAGTAGGGGTGGTACTCACGAATGTTCCGAATAACATCGCCTTCCATAATTTGCATATGATAAATATCGTAGAGCAGTTTAAAATTCTCAGATCCTAATCTTCTACACAATTCTACCCCCCAAAGCGTATGATCGCACATATAGTCCTTATGGTCTACTTTGGAATTCAATAACTCCATTTGTATGACGACGCCATGTTCTTTGGCAGTAGGCAAAATCTGTTGAAGGCCAGTAACACAGTTTTCGAGCCCTACTAAATCGTTCATTCCATTACGGTTTCCACTAAAGCAAATAAGATTTTTGTAACCGGCTTCCGCTACCAGTGGAATAACGCGTAGGTAATCGGCAATCAGTTCTTTATGCAATTTAGGGTCGTTCCAGCCTTTTTCAATGCCCAGACCTGCGCCCCAGCACATAGATGCATGGATGTTGTACTTTTTCATCAATGGCCAATCCTCGGGTCCGGTAAGGTCCATAGCTTTTATCCCCAGGTCGTTGAGGTTCTTTAAAAACTCCTCCATGGGAATTCTACTGTAGCACCAACGGCAGGCGCTATGGTTAATATTTCCTTTAAGCTCGCTTTTATAATTTCCATCAGGCCTGGGCGTGGCGCCAACAGTTTTAGTGGCCAAAAGTCCTAGAGAAGCTGCTGCGGATGCGCCTATAAATTTTCTTCGTTTCATTGTGTCTGACTATAGTGTGTCTTAAAGATAATTTATTTAGATTTAAATATGGAAATAATACCGGATAAGCAAAAACTGATAGAGCTAGCACACTACCGCATGCCCTTTGGGAAGCATAAGGGAAGATATTTGGTGGATATTCCCGAAGCTTATTACATCTGGTTTCAGCAAAAGGGGTTTCCCGATGGAAAATTGGGACAATTATTACGCTCCATGTTAGAAATTAAGGTAAATAGTTTGGAATCTGTAATTCGGAAAATCCAAAAAGATTTTCCGAAGGAAAATCGGTGATATCTTCAGGCAATTCGTAACTTTGTGTCCCGTAACACAGAAATCTTCAAATGTCACAAACCAAATACATCTTCGTTACGGGGGAGTTACTTCATCTTTGGGTAAGGGTATCATCGCAGCTTCTTTAGCCAAACTCTTGCAATCCAGAGGATACAAAACCACAATTCAAAAATTAGACCCCTACATTAACGTAGATCCAGGAACGCTGAACCCATACGAACATGGTGAGTGTTACGTTACGGATGACGGAGCGGAAACCGATTTGGATTTAGGGCACTATGAACGATTTTTAAACGTGAGAACCTCGCAAGCGAACAACGTTACAACAGGAAGAATTTACCAAAGTGTCATTGAAAAAGAGCGAAGGGGAGAGTTTTTAGGAAAAACGGTTCAGGTTGTTCCACACATTACAAATGAAATTAAGGAGAGGGTACAGTTGTTGGGCAATAGTGGCGATTATGATATCGTCATTACGGAGATTGGTGGTACGGTTGGTGATATTGAATCCTTACCTTATATAGAAGCGGTCAGACAATTATTATGGGAACTTGGGGACACTAATGGTATAGTCATACACTTAACTTTGGTGCCTTATCTATCTGCGGCCGGGGAATTAAAAACGAAGCCTACACAACACTCTGTAAAAACATTGATGGAGAGCGGTATAAAAGCCGATATTTTGGTCTGTAGAACCGAACATGAAATATCCGATGAGATAAAGGACAAATTGGCACTTTTCTGCAACGTAAAGCGTGAAGCAGTGATTCAAAGTATCGACGCTTCTACAATCTATGATGTGCCAATACTAATGCAGGAAGAGGGGCTGGATACCGTAGCCTTACGAAAATTGGCACTTTCAGACGATAAAGAGCCTGATTTGAAACTATGGAACGAATTTCTTGACCGGCACAAGAACCCAAAGAATGAAGTCGTCATAGGCCTTGTAGGCAAATATGTGGAATTGCAGGATTCTTATAAATCAATCCTGGAATCCTTTATCCATGCTGGAGCAAAGAATGAGGTAAGAGTAAACGTTAAGTCCGTTCATTCCGAGTATATCACCAATAAAAATTTTGAAAGCAAGCTAAAGGGCCTGGATGGAATTTTAGTAGCGCCTGGTTTTGGTGAGCGCGGTATTGAGGGAAAAATTAAAGCGGTGCAGTATGCGCGTGAGAACAATATTCCTTTTTTAGGTATATGTTTGGGCATGCAGATGGCGGTAATAGAATATGCACGCAACATACTTGGATTAAAGGATGCCAGTTCTACTGAAATGGAGGAGGATACCTCGGAACCCGTTATCAGTATTATGGAAGAACAAAAATCCATAACCAATAAAGGAGGGACGATGCGATTGGGAGCGTGGGATTGTAAACTAGAAGACGGAAGTCTGGTGCAAAAAGTTTACAATGGCGCAACCGAAATATCGGAAAGGCATCGCCATAGATACGAGTTCAATAATAACTATAAGGAACAATTGGAAAAATCCGGGCTCATGGCTTCCGGTGTAAATACGGCCACGAATCTGGTGGAAATTATTGAATTGCGAAACCATCCATGGTTTATTGGCGTACAATATCATCCGGAATATAAAAGTACCGTCGCCAATCCACATCCGTTATTCGTAGGTTTTGTTAAAGCGGCCTTGGTCCATAAAAAAGCACAAACTAATGCCAGTTTGGCATAAACTCCGTATTTGGGCATATATTTGCGTATTCTGAATTGGTATCGGAAGAAAAACCAAACGATTACCTTACTAATTAGATTATTTAGATGGAAGAAAAGAAATTGGATGTGAATTCTATTATCGGTTTTGTACTGATTTTTGGGATACTCATCTTTATGTTTTATCAGAACAAACCCACTCCCGAAGAGGTTGAGGCCCAAAAAGCACAACAAGAACAGATTGATGCCGAGGCCAGCGAGCCAGAAGTTCAAAATGAAATCGTTACCGACGAAAAACCTAGCCTTAACTTAAATGACTCCACTGCAGTGGCTAATTATCAGAGTCAGTTAGGAGCTTTCGGTTTTACTACTCCTACCGAAGAAATCATTACATTGGAGAATGATGTTGTTGTCCTAAAGATCAGTAGTAAAGGCGGTTACATTGTGGAGGCTAAAATGAAGAATTTTGTTACCTATGATTCCGTTCCCGTTTATCTGATAAAGGATGGTAATTCATCTTTCGGGTTTGATTTCTCTACTACCGATAATCGCGTCTTGAATACACAAGATTTGTTCTTTGAGCCTAGCTTGACCAATTCTAGTGGTAACCAAGTAATTTCCTTAAAAGCAAAAGCGGCAAACGACAAATTTTTGGAATATCGGTATGAAATGAAGCCCGATGATTATTTGGTCGATTTTACCGTTCGTTCTCAAGGTTTGGATAATATCATTAACGAAAATAAGCCCGTTACCCTGGATTGGAGACTAAAGGGAATACGTCATTCCAAGAGTATCGAGTACGAAAATAGATACACCCGTCTTACCTACAATCATGAAGATGACAAATTAAGTAAATTGTCCGAGGGAAGCGACGATGAGGAAACCGAAGAGGATATTAAATGGATATCGTACAGACAACATTTTTTTAGTTCTATTCTGGCCACGGACGAACCGTTCAAATCAGGTGTTCTTACTTCTAAAAATTTAGTAGAAGAAGAAAGTAGGACGTTTGGCTTTACGAAGGAATACGCATCCACGTTGCCCATAGAAGTAAAGGGTGGAGGTATTTCCAAGGACATGTACTGGTATTTTGGGCCTACAGATGTTGAGGTACTCTCCCAGTACGAAGATTTAGGCCTGGTAGATTCCATCCCCTTTGGATGGGGTATTTTCGGTTGGATCAACCGATACGTTTTCACACCATTTTATGCGCTAATAAGCACGTATTTTCCTTATGGAATTGCTATTGTTATTATGACAATTTTAGTTCGTTTAGCAATGTCTCCGGTTACTTACAAGTCTTACCTCTCACAGGCAAAAATGAAGGTGTTGAAGCCTGAGATTACGGAATTGGGCGAAAAGTACAAGGACAACGCCATGAAAAAGCAGCAAGAAACCATGAAGTTGTACGGTAAGGCGGGCGTTAGTCCCATGAGCGGCTGTGTCCCGGCATTCTTACAAATGCCAATTTTCTATGCGCTTTTCATGTTTTTCCCGACTTCTTTCGCATTGCGGCAAAAGTCTTTTTTATGGGCGGACGACCTTTCTTCTTTTGATACCATTTATCAATTTCCAGAAGGATTTTCTATTCCGTTTTACGGGGACCACATTAGTCTTTTTCCAATTCTGGCTTCGGTGGCGATATTCTTTTACATGATGATGACTACGGGTCAGAACATGCCGACGCAACCCGGTATGCCTAATATGAAATTTATCATGTACCTGATGCCGTTCATGATGTTGTTTTTCTTTAACAACTATGCGAGTGGATTAAGTTTGTATTATTTTGTTTCCAATTTGATTACTATAGGTATCATGTTGGTCATAAAGAACTTTATCCTGGACAATGATAAAATACATGCCCAAATTCAGGAGAACAAAAAGAAACCGAAAAAGGAAAACAAGTTCCAGCGTAAGATGCGTGAAATGATGGAACAGGCCGAGTCTCAGAAAAAACGCTAAATTATTTTGGATTTTACATAAATAAAAAGCCCCCACTCAGCGTAGGGGCTTTTGCCATTGATTAAGGTTTGGTTTGGTAAGATTTGGGAGTTGCAATATGGCACTATATGCCACTTAAAAAAAAGTTAGTTGTAAAGGATAGCTATTTGTATGCTAAAAGATATACTTCTGTTGTCTGAAAAATTTCTGTACACAAAAAACCCTCCTAAATTTCTCAGGAGGGTTTTTGATAATCGTCTATTTGATTAATAGTACGAATACTTTAGTGTGAAGGATTTAAAAGGTTCAAGACTTCTTGCGGAAGAACAACTTTATCTATAATATGTACGATTCCGTTACTGGTCTCATTATCCGCACCTATCACTTTTGCCAAAGTATCGGTTTTGTCCTTTAAGAATACGCCGTGATTTAATATCGCGAACAACGACTCTCCTTGTACGGTAACCAGTTCTTGGTGGTTGGACAAATCGGTAGATGCGACCGCAGCGCCTGAAACAACGTGATATGTTAATACTTTCGCCAAAAGGGCCTTCTCGTCATGCGTATCAAAATCTGCTAAACTGTGATAATCATCACCCAACGCATCAAGCAAATCGGCAAATGCCGCGTTTGTTGGTGCAAACACAGTGAAAGGACCATCACCGCTCAACACTTCCACTAAGCCTGCATCGGCTTGGATCAAGGCTTCCACTAATAGGCTTAAATCATCCACACTTTGAGCGGTTTCCACTATATTAGGTACTTCAGGAGCCAAAGCATCTAATACGGCTTGTGGCAACAATACTTTATTTATAACGTGAACTACACCGTTACTCGCCTCAACATCTGGTATCACCACTGTGGCATTGGTATCAGTTGCGTCAACTATATGTACCGTTCCATCCTTTAAATTAATTGATACGTTTTCACCTTGAAAAGTTTCAATGGATTGTCCGTCACTCAAATCTGTTGAAAAAGCAGCTGTACCAGCAACAACATGATACGTTAATACTTGTACCAATAAATCTTTTTCTTCATCTGTATCAAAATCTGCCAGACTGTGATAATCATCGCCTAAGATATTCAGCAAATCCGCAAATGCTGCATTTGTTGGTGCAAATACCGTAAATGGACCGGCACCGCTTAAAGTTTCGACCAATCCGGCATCAGCTTTTCCGAAAGCTTCGACCAATAAACTTAAGTCATTGGTTTCTACTGCTATTTCCACTATGGTCTTCAAGCTCATAGCACTTAAAGCGTCCAACACTTCTTGTGGCAGTAATACTTTGTCGATAACATGTACAACACCATTGCTAGCCTCAACATCTGGAATAGCTACCGTTGCATTCGTATCAGTTGCGTCGATTATGTGAACCGTGCCGTCTTTTATGCTAATTGATACACTTTCACCCTGAACGGTTTCAATAGATTGACCATCGCTTAAATCAGTGGAAAAGGCAGCGTTACCAGCTATTACATGGTACGTCAGTACCTTAACCAATAAAGCTTTCTCTTCATCGGTATCAAAATCTGATAAGCTATTGAAGTCATCACCTAAAACATCAAGTAGTGCTAAAAAAGCTGCATTTGTTGGAGCGAAAACGGTAAATGGTCCGGCTCCGTTCAGAGTTTCTACCAGTCCTGCGTCCGCTTGTGTAAGAGCATCTACCAAAAGGCTAAGATCGTCCGTGGCGACTGCGGTATCAACAATTGTTTTCAAGCTTAAAGTGGCCACAAAATCTATAGCGGACTGTGGTAATAATACTTTATCTATTGTATGGGCAACACCATTGGATGCCATAATATCCGTAGCCGTGATATTTGCGTTGACATCAGAAGCATCTCCAATTACAAATGTATCCCCCGAAGCAATTACCTCAATACTATTGTCTTCTAAGGCGGTAGGGACTTCACCGGCCGCTAAATCAGCGGCTTTAACTTCGGCCGCTAAAACATGATAAAGGAGAATGTCTTTTAACAATGCCATTTCCTCATCGGTATCAAAATCCTCCAAACCGTTATAGTCGTCTCCTAAAATTTCTAACAAGGCTACAAATGCATCATCGGTAGGGGCAAATACGGTAAATGGACCTTCGCTAGATAACGTTTCAGCTAAACCAGCTTTGATGACCGCGGCCTCTAAAATGGACAGCGCTTCCGTAGCAACGACTACGTCCACCAAGGTGCCGGTTTCGTTATTCATTTCCCCATCGTTAATAGCGTCTATGATTGCTTGCGGAAGCATCACTTTGTCAATTACGTGTACTACACCGTTGCTCGCCTCTACGTCGGCAATGACAACTTCAGCGTCTGTTTCCGTGGCATCATCGATAAAAACTCCTCCTTCAAGGTTAATGGTCAGCTCTTCGCCTTGAACTGTTGGAATAATTTGTCCGTCACTCAAATCCGTAGATTTGGCCGCGACTCCAGCAACCACATGATAGGTTAGAATGGTGGTCAAAATGGCCCTTTCTTCATCTGTGTCAAAATCTTCTAGTGAGTCAAAGTCATCTAAAGATTCTAATAAATCTGTAAACGCCGCATTGGTCGGGGCAAATACGGTGAATGGGCCTTCACCACTTAAAGTTCCTACCAAATCTGTTCCTTCGGAATTATCCGCTGTCAAAAGTGCAGAAACCAGAGAAGATAATGCTTCTTCTCCTTGAGCAACCGTTACAATATTGTTATCCGTTTTGGATTCCATCATTTCCTCGTTGTCCTTTTCACAGGACGATACGAAAAAAATTACGGCCAGCAAGGCCAGCAAACTTTTTAATGATACTACTTTTTTCATAATGTGTGTTTTTAGGTAAAATGTTTAAAGAATTATTGAATAATATAAAAACAGAGTAAAATTTTGTAAAAAACTAATGACAGAATTATTAATATCAAATGGGGTCATAAATCTTGGATTATTTAATAAATTCTGAAATTGATAACATTATTTACAATTATCTTATATCTATTAATGAGATGACAATATTGGAATTTGGTTGCTTTTGTTTATATTTATTTTTGAAAAGTTTAACAAAAAATAAATAATATTAAAGGTTTACCTGAAAGATTGCCATAAAAAAAGCCGCAAATTGCGGCTTTCCTCATTAGTATTATTCCAGTTATTTTAATTTGTTGTATCTGGAACCATTACTTTGTTCAAAACGTGTATCACACCATTATTGGCTTGTACATCTACAGCTATGATTCCGATATCATCTGTACCTGAACCATCGGTTACATCAGCAATGTTATCTCCTGTACCTGGCAGTGTAATTATAATATCGTCACCCTCAAGCGTACTAACAGTAGTAGTCCCGTCTGGAGTCAAATCCGTTGAATTAAAATTGGCTCCCGAAACCACGTGATGCAGTAAAATCTGTGTTAATACACTTTCTTCGGGAATTGCGCTCAATGCTGCAAAAGCATCGTTTGTGGGTGCAAAAACGGTAAAATCAGGGTTTATACCGTCATCGTTATCTTCAGTTCGAGAAAGAATACCTGCAAAATCCGTTGTTGGTGTCAACTCCGTTAGCGCACTAACAAGTGTTGAGAATGTTCCCGCATCGGCCACTGCGAAAGTAACTACGGTTGGTAAGTCTATAACGGTATCCACTGCATGAATAATTCCGTTAGTCGCAACTACGTCTGCAACGGCTACTGTACTTATTCCATTTAGAACAACTCCATTATCCGTATTTACATACATACTTAAATTATTGGCGTCCGCCTTGGTTGCTTCAGTAGTTAGATATCCATTTTCTAATCCTGTAGATAAGGCAGCTGTTCCCTTAATTACATGATTGGCAAGGATTGTATTTAAATCATTATCACTTGCAAAACTTTCGAACGCACTGTTAACAGGAGCAAATACGGTGAACGTTTCCGTTGCATCTGAAAGCAAGTCGGTAAATGTCGTATTACCACCGCTAGTTAAGGCGCCAACCAAAGAAGTTAAATTAGAATTTGCTACGGCATGATCTACAATGTTCGGTAAATCAATAACATCATCTACAATATGCACTACTCCATTGAAAGCTTTGTTATCGGCACCGGTAACTGCTGCGTCTGCATTGATAAGCACACCGTCATTCGTATTAATATACATACTCAAATTAGCTCCATCCGGTCCGGCAGTGGAAAGTGAGGATTGATAACCTGTTGTCAAATCTGCAGCCAACAAACTACCGCTAACCACATGGTTCAATAATACTTGTGTCAATATGTCAACAGGAACATCCCCTAATGTAGCAAAATTATTTTCTTCCAAGAATGCTTCAAAGGCGTCGTTTGTAGGGGCAAAAACCGTGAACGGACCTGCACCAGCTAATACGTTTGGTAAATCTCCGTCTGCGGCTTGAAGTGCTGCTACTAAATTACTCAACGTTGGAGTGTTGATCGCTAAATCGGTAATGGAACTTAATAATACACCTTCCAAAGCATCTATAGCTGCTTGGGGTAAGAGAACTTTATCAATTAAATGAACAACTCCGTTAGCCGTAAGTACATCGGCAGTTGTAACGTTGGCACTTTCACCTGCTGCATCGGTAAATGATGCACCGCCTGTTAAGCTTACCGTTAACGTTTCTCCTTGGAGTGTTGTTATGGTTTGCCCTTCCGCTAAATCGCCGGAAGTTACGGCAGCTCCTCCTACCACATGATATATTAGTATGGTGGCTAACAAGTCCTGTAATTGTTCCGTATTAAAATCATCTAAAGAATCGAAACCATCCAATCTTGCCAAAAGATTGGCAAAGGCGTCATTAGTTGGTGCTAAAACTGTAAAGGTTGCCGACTCATCACTTAGTGCAGTAATCAAATTATTGTTAGAGCTTTCATCAGCTTTGGACAATGCTGCCACAAGGCTGCTTAATGAAGAGGTTGCCTGCGCCGTCTCTACAATGTTATCATCGTCTAAAATCGGTCCTGGAGAATCGTCGTCGTCACTACACCCTACCGCAAAAATCAAGAGAAATACGAATAGAGTTGTTTTGAAAATCGTTGGTAATGTTTTCATTTTAATTGTTTTTAGGAATATTGATAATTTGTTTAAATAATAAATAAGCAAAGCGAACAAAGTGTTCATTTCAGCAGTAAGTCAAGAACTATGTGTAATTACAGATATTGTAACGTATGCAATCCAAATAGACTCACACTGTAATATTATGAATAGATTTCTTTTGTTTAATATATTTTCTTAAAAGTTTAACAAAATTAGGAAGATTATAACTTTTATCGCTCATAGCGAATAGATGAATGGTATTTCATTCAAAATTTTTAAATGAAAAAAGCCGCTAAGAGCGGCTTTTTTTTGACAAATTCTGAAATATCTAGTTCGTCGTATCCGGGATCATTACTTTATTAATTACGTGTATGACCCCATTGGTAGCTTGAATATTGTTGAAGGCACCATCTACGCCGATGTCGTTATTTCCGGTAGCATCAGTAATGCTAATATTTCCGGCAACAATATTAAAAGTAAGATCATCGCCTTCCAGCGTCGTGTTGGTCTGACCGCTGTTAATGTCTGAAATACGTATATTTCCGCTGAGTGCGTGATGTGCTAGAACCGAAGTCAATAAATCTTCATCAATGTCGCTTAAGAAGTCCCAATCCTCGTTAGTTGCCAGTAAATCGTCAAATGCTTGGTTTAGCGGTGCAAAAATGGTGAAAGGACCGCTTTGGCCGTCTGCTAAAAAGGAAGGAATATCACTAACAGGTGAGATTAGATCCAATGCGGTTTCCAAATCTCCTAAATTCTCGTCTGTCGCAACAAATGTCTCAATGGTTGGCAAAGGAATTACCGCATCGACAATATGGATTATACCATTAGAAGCTACAATATCTCTTTCCTCAATAGATGAAATACCATTGAATATGATCTCGTCCGAAGCCCTAAAATAAAGTGCCAAATTGGTATTGGCAGCTGGCCCACTAGCACTTGTTTCTAAATAACTATTTCCCAAATTTATTAGCGGAGCTGTATCCAGTCTACCCTCAAGAACATGATTTAATAATAGTTGAGAGAGTACATCAACGGGAACGTCTTCCACACTTGCAAAACCAGCTAGGGAAAGGAAATTATCAAAGGCATCATTATTGGGAGCCAAAACAGTGTATGGCCCGGAACCTTCTAGAGTACCAGCAAGATTGGCCCGTTGTAGCGCGGTTACCAAAGTGGAAAGTTCAGGAGAAGCAATGGCTAAATCCACAATGTTACTATCAGGTACGGGAATGGTATCTGCATCATCATCTAGATTACAGGATAGCACCAGAAATAACAATGTGAGGATTAAATAGGGTGCTTTTTGTTCAAATACTTTTTTCATAATATTCTTTTTTTAGAATTTAAAGTTGGCAATTTTTTGTCCTTCAGTAGAAATATGTGTTTTATTTTAAGACAATTTTAGCATTGAGTGTCCTTTTCCATTAGAACACTATATTGTAATAAAGATGCAAAAAATAGGATTGGTTGCTTCCGTTTCACTACAATCTTAGCACTAAGGTGGTTTGTAATTTTGTACTTTTGTACCGACCAATATGGTGGTATGAAAAAAGTAGTTGTAGGACTTTCCGGGGGAGTAGATTCTAGCGTCGCCGCCTATCTTTTGAAGAAGGAAGGCTATGATGTTATTGGACTTTTCATGAAAAACTGGCACGACGATTCGGTGACCATTTCAGAAGAATGTCCGTGGTTGGAGGATAGCAACGACGCATTGATTGTAGCCGAGAAATTAGGCATCCCCTTTCAAACGGTAGATCTGAGTGTTGAGTACAAAGAGCGTATCGTAGATTATATGTTCCGGGAATACGAAATGGGGAGAACCCCAAATCCGGATGTGCTATGTAACCGCGAAATTAAGTTTGATGTATTTTTAAAGATTGCATTGGATTTAGGGGCCGATTATGTGGCTACAGGCCACTATTGCCGAAGGGGAATTATTGAAAACGACAATGGGAATAAAAGCTATCAATTGCTCGCCGGAAAGGATGGGAATAAAGATCAATCCTATTTTCTTTGTCAGTTATCCCAACAACAATTGGCTAAAACATTGTTTCCCATTGGGGAACTAACCAAACCTCAGGTTAGGGAAATAGCCTCGCAAATGAAATTGGTTACAGCCGATAAAAAAGATTCACAGGGATTATGCTTTATAGGTAAAGTACGTTTGCCGGAGTTTTTGCAACAGCAACTTCAACCTAAAAAAGGAAAAATTGTGGAAATACCGGCCACGGTCGAAAAATATAGTAGGGAAATACCATCGTTCAAGGATAAAAAATCGGAATTGGCTTTTTATTCCGAGAAGCCTTCCTATTCTATATCGGATGGGGTAGTGGTAGGGGAACACCAGGGTGCTCATTATTTTACAAAGGGACAACGCAAAGGGCTACACGTGGGTGGAACTAAGGAACCACTTTTTGTAATTGATACAGATGTGCAAGAAAATGTAATCTATACCGGACAAGGGAAATCCCATCCAGGTCTCTATCGTCGGACCTTGTTCGTTAAAAATGAGGAGGTACATTGGGTTAGACCGGACTTAGCACTGGAAATTGATGGTAAAATGGAGGTAAGTGCAAGAATAAGGTATCGCCAAAATTTACAGAAAGCTACCTTGTACAAAGTGGAATCCGGTATGTATGTCGATTTTGAGGAAGAGCAATCTGCTATTACCGAAGGTCAGTTCGTAGCCTGGTATCTAGAAGATGAGCTTACTGGCTCTGGTGTAATTAGCTAAACATACATGGGAAACAGAATCATGGAACTTTTTAATATTAAGTATCCTATCATCCAAGCTGGTATGGTTTGGGCTAGTGGTTGGAAATTGGCGGCTGCAGTTTCCAATGCCGGTGGATTGGGAATTATTGGTGCAGGAAGTATGTATCCCGATGTACTGCGTGAACATATTAAAAAGTGTAAAGCTGCAACCGATTTACCTTTCGGGGTGAATGTGCCGTTGCTATATCCCGAAATCGAGCAATTGATGGACATAATTGTCCAAGAGAACGTGAAAATCGTTTTTACTTCTGCCGGGAACCCGAAAACGTGGACATCCCATTTAAAGGAGAAAGGAATTTCTGTAGTACATGTGGTCAGTAGTGTAAAATTTGCTTTGAAAGCTCAGGATGCTGGGGTAGATGCCGTTGTTGCGGAGGGTTTTGAAGCTGGGGGTCATAATGGTCGTGATGAAACAACTACTATGGTATTGATACCCGCCGTTAGGGAAAAGGTGACCATACCCTTGATTGCCGCTGGTGGAATATCTTCTGGTAAAGCGATGTTGGCCGCAATGGTCCTAGGTGCCGATGCGGTACAAGTCGGTAGTCGTTTCGTGGCTAGTGAGGAAGCTTCATCACATAAGAATTTTAAACAATTAGTGGTTGACGCGAAGGAAGGTGACACCCACTTGACCTTAAAGGAACTGACTCCGGTCCGTCTGCTAAAGAACAAATTCTATCAGGAAGTTCAGGATGCTTACAATAAAGGCGCCTCCACAACCGAGTTAAAAGAATTGTTGGGGCGTGGAAGGGCCAAAAAAGGTATGTTCGAGGGTGATATGGAAGAGGGCGAACTTGAAATAGGACAAGTTTCTGCATTAATACATAAAATACTTCCCGCCTCAGAAATTGTGGTGGAAATGATGGATGAATTTGAAAAAGCAAAAGCCAAGGTGATGCTTTTGCCCTAGGTATCACTATTTTTTAAGGAGCTTAGATATTCCATCAAATCCCTTAATTCCCTTTTTGATATCATGCGGCCCATAGGTGGCATGGAGGAAACGGAATTTTCACGTTTGGCTATACGAGCTATGGGAACTTCCATGGGTTCGGCTTCCGCGGTCCTCAATAGTAGTTCTACATCATTCTCCTCAATTAAAACGCCATTAACTTTTTGGCCATCCTTCAAAGTAAGGGTGATGTTTCCGTAACCCGGCGCCAACCTTGCACTTGGCTCTATGAGCGATTCCAATATTTCCTCTCGCGTAAGAATATTGGCAATATTATCTAGAGGAGGTCCAACCTCACCCCCTGAGCCGCCAACGGCATGGCATCTTACACATTGGGCAGTAGGATTGTTGTTGAATACGCCACGGCCACTCCACCAGCTACCCCCATAGAGCGTTTCCAAATAGGCGTCCGTTGTATATCCTTCTTTTTTAAGTGCCGCTAAATCAGCAACTAATTTTTCATTCTCCGTCTTTTCAACGGCCTCCATTAAATCCAATATGACACCTTGGGAAAGTTGATTTTTGCTTGCTTTCTGAATAAGACTACTTAGAATTGCGTTACTGTCTTCTTCAGGCAAGTCTCCAAGAACGTCTAGCATGCGTTGTTGTTCTCCAATGGAACCATTTCTAAATATAGGCCCTACTATGGCAGGTAGTTTTTCTTTTGGTAGATCTATCTTGGCGAGTAGTCCAACGGCAGAGGTGCGTACTTCTTCATTGGAATCTTTCATTCCGTAAGCTATAGCAGATTCCATTTGTTCAAAATTAAGCGCACCAAGGGCATCAAGAACGGAGGCCCTTACTTTTGGAGACTTATGATTTTTTAAAATTCCATAAAGTTGTTCGTTATAAGCGTTCAATCCCATTGCCGCTAAGGTTTTGGATACTCCGATTAAAATCTCGGGATTTTCATTTTCCAAGAAGTAAGGGATATCCTTTTCAATTTTATCCTTCAATAAACTGTTATCCCTAATTATTTCACCCCGGTAACGACCATCTACCCTGTCCAGGACAGAAGGTTTATTCCAAGTTCCCAGGGTAGCCAAGGCTTCTCCCCTTAAAATGCTGGGAACGGACTCGCGCTTGGCAAAATTGATAAGCGACTTGAACTCATTTTCCGTCCCTACTCGCAACGCTGCGTTAATTGCCCTGCGCAGTAAAGGTTCGGAAGTAAACCGCTCTTCATTTAGTGTTGCTGCCAGTGCTGGAAGAGCCTCTTCAATGGACCAATCATCGTTAATTGCCCTTGCGGCTTCGGTTACGATGTATTCGTCTTCATCCGTTAAAAACTTGGCCACGTCCGGATGTTGTAGCCGTCTCAATACAAGAACTGCCGCTATGCGCAGCTGTTTGTCGTCACTATCAACAAGGTTTGATATTGTTTCGGTTTCGCCAATTCTGGACAACGCCAATACGCCTGCATGTCTTAAATATAAATCTTCACCCTTATTTTTAGCAATCATTTCCAATAAAGGGTCTACTGCCTCTTTGTATCCTATTCTACCTAAAGCTTGGGCAGCATAGAACATTACACGAGCGTTATCGTGGTTTAATAGAGTTACATATTGGGAAGCGGCATCAGTATATTTTACATCTCCTAAGACCTTTAGACTTTGAGCAACGATTTCTCCATCAGAATCATCTAATAATTGTACTAAAGGTTTTGCTTTGCTATTATCATCGGCGGCTATTTGCCCAATTCCCCAAATGGCATGGATGCGTGCAAACTGATTTTTTTCTTCTACTATGACCTTTTTTAAGGCTCTGTAACCCCAGAAGGTCCTTTTAGCTAGCTCAAACTGGGCTTTTTTGCGAATCCTCATATCGGGATAGCTCAACATGGCTATTAAATTGTCGGTACCATCACCTTCGTAATCGTGAACCATTAATTTTTTTGTTTCTTCACGCTGTTCCTGCAAATCGTTATGCTCGGAATCTACATCCAATTTCCAAACACGACCGTAGTTTTTAGACCCCCAACCATTCACCCAATCGGCCAAATACAGCGCGCCATCGGGGCCAAATTCTATACCAGTGGGCAGTACCCCGCTCAGCATATCTATATCGGTATTCAACTCGAAAGAGGCGCCTTTCTGTTTTAAATCGAACGACCATATGTGGGACCTGCTCGGGTCTCCTACAAATTCTACAAGAAAGAACCTGTCCAACCATTTTTGACCTAATGCCGTGCCCGGATTATAAGTCATTCCGGTGGGACCGTTATGAAAATTTGTAATTGGTGGAATGATATAGGCTGCCTGCCCATCCCACCTAGGCACATATAGTTTCTCGTCCATCCAAACATTGTATCCATTATTCATGGGGTCCGTATATTTCCCATATTGCCAATTGGAACGCCACCCAGCGTCCGAACCTTCCACAATATGAACCAGCCTTTCACTTTCTCCCTTATGGTCCCCATCATTGTCCGATGAAATGATGTTCCCGTAGGCATCAAAAACAAATTCATGCGTATTACGAAGTCCACGAGCAAACACTTCAAAATTAGTACCGTCCGGATTGCTTCTAACAATGACTCCCTGGTTGGGATATTTGTGATTTTCACCATCAACGGTAGTAATATTGGCCCCAATGTCTCCAGTACCCCAATAAATCTTACCGTCTGGGCCTTCTATTGCGCCGGACATTCCATGGCCTCCAAAACCTATGTGAACGGCAAAACCTGTTGCAATACTTTCCTTGTCATCCAAAACCAAATCATTATTAGAGTCTTTAAGACGGTACATATCCGGTCCTATACCCAAAAACATGTCTTCTTTTCGAACTAATAGAGCACCGGCAACGTCATTTACCTCGTCGTTAAAATCTTTCAGTATTTGGGTGGAGACATCTGCCATACCATCATCATTTTTATCCTCCAACATCCAGATTTCGTCTTTTTCCACAGCTAGGTCGCGCCAGTCGTGTATGGAATCATTGTTTAAATCCTTAAGCCAACTATTCTCCTTGCTCAGTTCGGGTGCAAAGGTTTTATGTAAAAAGGCCCTTCGTTCCTCAACGGACTGCAGTGCTATGGAGGCCGTCATCCAATCGCGATGTCCTCTAATATCAAATTCGGAATTTTTATTCCTATTGGACCTTGTTATATAAACTCTTCCATAATCGTCAATATCCATAGCAATGGGGTCGGGCGCTAAGGAATCCGTGGCCCATAAATTCAGCTCTAGTCCGTCTGCCACCAGGGGAGTTATACTTTCACGTGCAAGGGCAATTTTTTGGTCAATTATTGTAGAGTCCTCAACGACCACTAATGGGGTTTCCTTGGGTTTTTTGGTTTCACAACTTAATAGAATAGTTATAAGCCCAAGGATTAATAGTTTAGTATTATTGCTTTTCATAAATTGAGGATTGCTAGAATTGCATTAAATGTAATAAATATTAATAGGAATTTTTACTAAGAAGTAATTTGGACTTAATGGTACTATATATTCCAAGTATCGTCTTACTAGAGTAATCAATCGCTAAAACAATTAAGCCTATGAAAAATTCAATTTCCCTATTCGTATTTACAATATCATTATTCCTAATAACTAATCTAGCAAAAGGGCAAAACTTAGCTCTTCAGTTTGATGATTTAATTACGAAACAATACAAGCCCGAGGATCCAGGAATCACTGCTTTGGTTTACAAGAATGGCGAGACGCTCTATCGTAAGGCTTTCGGTATGGCCAATTTGGAACTGGGCGTAAAGATGACTCCTGAACATGTTTTTGAACTAGGGTCTATTACCAAACAATTTACGGCGGTTTCTATTCTAATGCTTATGGAGCAGGGTAAACTTTCGTTAGAGGATGAAATCACCAAATTTCTACCCGATTATCCAACCAATGGACAACGTATAACGGTGCATCACTTACTCAACCATACCTCTGGTATAAAGAGCTATACGAATATGGGTGATTTGATAAGCTTCGCCCGAATAGATAGGACTCCCATTGAGATTATCGATTATTTTAAGAACGCACCTATGGATTTCAATCCCGGTGAAAAATGGAACTATAACAACTCCGGTTATATCTTGTTGGGCTTTATCATAGAAAAGGTTTCCGGCCAGTCCTATGCGGATTTTATTCAGGAACATATTTATGAACCCTTGGGAATGAAAAACTCCTTTTATGGGAGCAAAACAAAATTGATTCCGAAAAGGGCAAGCGGTTACCAACCATCAGAAGAAGGGTTTAGAAATGCTGATTTTATCAGTATGACTTTGCCATATGCCGCCGGCTCCCTAATGTCCAACGTAGATGATATGTTACGCTGGCATAAGGCTATTCACAATAATGAATTGATAAAGGAATCAAGCAAAAAACTGGCCTTTACTAATACGTTCTTAAATAACGGGAAAAAAACCAATTACGGATATGGATGGCAGATAGATGAAATCCAAGACCTACCGAGTATAGAACACGGTGGAGGTATTTTTGGGTACGTTACACATGGCGTTTACGCACCTGATGAGAATGTCTATGTTATTTTATTAACGAATAGAAACGGTAGTTCTCCTCAAGAGATTGCGGTGAAGATGGCCGCTTTGGCCATGGGAAAACCTTATCCGGATGCCGAATCCGGTATTGCCCTCCCTAACGAAAAGCTGGAAAAATGGGTTGGGAATTATGAATTTGAGAATGAAGTGATAAGAAGTATAACGATGAAAGATGGTTTATTGTTTAGTAGAAGGGATGGAAGTGAAAATTTAAAATTGTTTCCAGTTTCCGAAAACCGATTTTATTTTGATAGGGGAACTGCTTTCTATGATTTTTCTATGAAGGAAGGGAAGAAAGAGGTGGTCTTTAATTCCAGAATCAACAAAGACATAGGCGTTGAAACGGATAAAATGCCAGTTACTGAAAAAAATGAGATTGCAGTGGATGCTTCCCAACTCGAAGAATACGTAGGAGTTTATGAACTCAGTTCTCAATTTAAGATCACTGTAACGGTGAATGATGGAAAGATATATGGCCAGGCCACAGGACAGCCTCAATTTGAAATGTTTGCGGAGTCCAAGGATACCTTCTTTTTAAAAGTAGTGGCTGCTCAGATAATATTCAGTAGGGACGATGATGGGGCAGTGACTGCACTAACCCTTAACCAAGGAGGACAGTCCCTAAAGGGAATTAAGAGTTAATAATTTTGGGCTAACCCCTTTTTTAAACTTGTATTATATTTGATAAAATGCAAAATTTCATGAAGAACACAATACAAATTTTTGGTACACTTTTTTGTTTAATTATTGGTTTGGCCTCTGGCGCCCTCACGGCCCAAGAAACAGATGCACTAGAAGGAAGGTGGAACCTAACTATTTCCCAGGAGGGCAAAGAGTTACCGTCTTGGTTAGAAGTAAGCCATTCGGGGAACAATACCTTAATTGGACGGTTTACCTATGCTTTTGGTAGCGCCCGTCCTATTTCCGAAGTAAAAAAGTACGGGGATGTATTTTATTTTTCCATCCCCCCACAATGGGAACCAGGTGCCGCTAATATGGAATTCGAAGGAAAGATGGTCGGGGATGAGCTAAAGGGGACTATGGTCTATACCGATGGTAAAACCTATAGTTGGACCGGTTCCAGATCTCCGGACTTGCCTTATGTAGAAAATCCGAAATGGGGAAAAACGATTCAGCTTTTCAATGGAAAGAATTTGGAGGGTTGGAAAGTAGAAGGTGAAAACCAATGGAAAGTTGTGGATGGGATTTTGACGAGCTCCGAAGCAGGAGCCAACTTGATTTCAGAAAAAGAGTTTACCAATTTTAAATTACATACCGAATTTCGTTACCCAAAGGGCAGTAACAGCGGTCTTTATTTAAGAGGACGATATGAAATCCAAATAGCCGATAATGCTGGTTTGGAACCTTCCTCCATTTATTTTGGAGGTATTTATGGACTGCTGTCCCCTAATGAAATGGTGGCCAAAGAAGCAGGAGAGTGGCAAACTTATGATATCGTTTTAATCGGTAGAAGGTTGACTGTCGTTGCCAATGGTAAGACTATAATCGCGGAACAGAATATTCCGGGTATGACAGGAGGTGCTTTGGATAATAATGAGGCGGCACCTGGTCCTATCATGATACAGGGAGATCACGGGCCAATTGAGTTCCGAAAGCTGGAACTGACCCCAATGGAATAATACACTGAAAAAGGCCCTTAATTCAGGGCCTTTTTTTATCCTATTGGGCCTCCTCAATTTTGGCCACAATTACTTTAGCCTTAGGCAATTCGTTGTTGTTCACGTAAATATCAACATTATTCAGCATGGACGAAGCAAAGCCAGCCAAACGGGCAGATTCCCCCTCGTTCTTAATAATGGGAATTATTCCAATATCCTTTAGTTCCGACTCTATTCTTTTTCCTAACAGTGCGTTTCCACTAAATACTTTACTATATTCCGTTTCCATTTTTTCTAGTTTAATGCTGCATTCATTTCCTCTAAGAAAATATTGAATTCCTTGAAGGTATTTCTAAGTACGGCGATTTGCTCCTGAGCTTCTTTCCAATTTTTTTCCTCTACCGCTTCACGAACCCCGGGAAGCGTCTTAACGCCATATCCCGTGTAAAATCCAGGTGCATAAATCTGATGTTTGTACCAAGGCCTTCTGGGCAACCCCTCCTCTGAGGTAAGTACATGCTCCGCAAGCATCAATTTTTTGTTCAAGGCAATGCGCGCTTCCTTGCTAAGCTTTGTCTTATCCGCCTTGGAAAAGTTGTCAATGGTCTGCTGTAGTGCTGTCAATTCGTTTTGAAGTGATGAGAAATCCAAATAGGGAACAGTTGACTTTTTATTTGGTTTTTTAAATGGTTTTTTAGGGTCAGAAGCCAATTCAAAAAGATTCTTCTCTACCATGGAATTATGTTTTTCAACATCTTTCCTCATTTTTTCCAAATCTTTCATTATCTCATCAAGATAACCTGAAACGGTGGAATGCCATTGTTTAAAATCAAAGGGAAGTACATCCGCGTTAGCCAAGCGTAAGGTTATTCGGCCGGCGGTATTTGCCAAAGCGATCCCATAAGCAAATTCTGGGTCCTTAAATCTTTTGTAATGGGGATAGGTGTCGTATATCGTATGGTATTCCCCACCTGCATTTTCGCCGCCATACCCAAGGTTCAAAGAAGGGATGCCGGCATGCTGGATAAAAGGAGTATAATCAGAACCTGAGCCAAGGGCATAGAGCTCAAACTTATCTTCTCCACCGTTGACCATTTCCGCCGCCAACCGGCGTTCCTTAACAGAGACCCCAGTCTGTGGATCTTTTACAGCTCCTGCAACTTCACTTACCATGGCTTGGAGCGAGTGGGATCCACCAGCACCCAAAAATCCACGACCATTTCCATCGGTATTAATATAGGCTACCACTTTTTGTTGCAGCTCTTTTTTATGGTCCTCTACCCATTCTGTTGATCCAATCAGTCCTTCTTCTTCCGCATCCCAGGCACAATAAACTAAAGTTCGTTTCGGTTTTTGACCTTTTTTAGCAAGTTCACCGATTACCCTGGCTTCCTCCATTAAGGCAACCATGCCGCTTACGGGGTCGTTAGCTCCATGTACCCAAGCATCATGGTGGTTACCTCGCATGACCCACTGGTCCGGGAATTCTGTCCCTTTCATTGTAGCGATTACATTATGCGCCGGAACCAGTTTCCAATCGAACTTAAGTTTCAAATGGACCTTGGCCGGTCCTGGGCCAATATGATAGGTAATAGGTAAGCCTCCGAACCATGATGATGGGGCAACAGGTCCTTCTAGAGCTTCCAATAAGGGCTGTGCATCTTCGTAGGATATGGGAAGTACAGGAATTTTTGTAATCGTGGGAGCATCTTTTCTGTCCAAGCGTTCGGCATTCGGTGTAGCCGCATAACCTGGAGTCAAGACATCGCCGGGATAGGTAGGCATATCCATAACCGACCCCCTTTGCACGCCCGTTTTATTCTTGAACGCTCCTTTGGGGTACACATCACCGCGGCCGTACCCATCATCTTGAGGGTCTGAATATATGATACAACCAATGGCACCTTTTTCAGCGGCTAATTTTGGTTTTATTCCCCGCCACGAACCTTGGTACTTAGCAATTACAATTTTACCCTTAACGCTAATACCCAATTTTTCAAGTTCTTCATAGTCCTTAGGAATACCGTAGTTTACGAAAACCAGCTCCGCTTCTACATCACCATCCGTAGAGAATGCGTTGTAACTGGGCAATAGGGCATCACCCTGAGCGGTATAGGGGTCACCTTCTACCGGCACCGCTGTTAATTTGGCCGTATATTTTGTGGGCGCCGTTAGTTCCAGTACCCTCTCCGTTGGATAGGGGAATAATATTTGGTATGTTTCTATTTTGGCATCATAGCCCCAAGACTTGAATTGTTGCTGTATCCATTTCGCATTTTCTTCACCGTATTTTGTGCCCACCCAATGCGGTTCCGCTGCCAAGCGTTGCATCCATTTATCCAAATTGTTGGCATCTAGCTTACTTTCAAAAGTTGATTCCAGTTGAATTTGTTCCTTAGCATTTTCAGAACTGAAGCCTATAATGGAGGTTTGCGCGTTTATTGAAATTAAAAATAGGGTAAAGAATAGGGTGAAAATGTTCCGTAACATATAATCATAATTTAAGTAGGGAAGTTACTGAATTTTTTGCTTTGGCAGCTTGGTCTACATCGCGTTCTGAAGACGCAAAAGAATTTCGATATCAACTATTAACCTTTCAATTTCGTCATGCTTTGTACCGTCATAAATACCCCTAATTTGTTTCTCGGTATCCACCAAAACAAAGTTCGGGGTATGGATAAAATCCTGAAGTAAACCATCGCTTACATCGTTTACCGCGAAATAGCTTTTTCGTGCCAATTCATAAATATGGTCTTTATCGCCAGTGGCGATATTCCATTTAGAATCCTGGGCATTATATTTCTCGGCATAGGATTGAAGCACTGGAACACTATCCATTTCTGGGGTAACCGATAGTGACAGTAACATGACGTCATCGTTTTCAAGGAAGCGTTGCTGTAATTTAACCATATTATTGGCCATTACCGGACATATGCTTGGACAGCGTGTGAAGAAGAAATCGGTAACATATATTTTACCTTTATAGTCATCCTGTGTAATGGTCTTTCCATTTTGATTGATTAAATGGAAATCTGATACTTTATGGCCAGATTCAATTCTGCGAAGACTCGAATCCACTAATTCAGGATTTAAATCCGTTGGATTATAGATGCGAATCTCTTTTTGATAAAACAAGGTGTAATAACCAAATGAAAAAACTAAAACGGTTAGAATCAGAATGATTCCTAATTTATAACGCCGTTTTAAACACAATGCCATACGATGTAGGTTAAGTTTTTGAATTAAAATGGTCTTAAAGTATAGAAGTGTCTATTGATATATCGGCATGTTCCCAAGCCTTATCAAATTCCTGCTTAAGCGTTTCTGCCTCATCCATTTTTCCTTGTGCCTTTAAGCTCTGGTGCAGACCCATTAATGACCATCCATTTTGACGTAATACTTCCAAATCTTCCTTATATATCTGCTCAGCCTCCTCGTATTTCTCCGCTCTTAACAATACCGCGCCCAGGTTCTGCCTTACGGGAATGTACCATGCAGCGGGTTCCGTGTAAACTAAGCCATCTTCAAGTTCTACCGCTTTCTTTAGATGTTCTATGGCCTTTGGTAAATTACCGTTGAGATGGGCAAGTTCACCTGCAACAACTTCGTAGGCCAATTCTCCAATAGTTTTGCTATTGTCAAAACCAGCGGCCACTAAATTCTCCAATTCTGGTTCATCGATCATTTTTTTTATGGCGTCCAGCTCTTCTTGGGCCTCTTTGGCATTATTTTTTCTAATAAAAGCAATTCCTCTGGCGTAATGCCAGATTAATTTCAAGTGCTTGATTTCGGCATTTGGACTTGGTGTTGTGAGAATCTCGTTCCATTTTCCGAATCGGACATAGGCCAATAAGGGTACCGATGCAAAGTTCTGTAGAAAGGGTAATGTTATTAACTCGCCTTCCGGTACTTTTTCTGCAGTTTTCTTGGCAGCGTCTATGGCTACTTCGCTATCGCCTAGCAAGGTAGCCGCAGACCATAGAAAATGAATGTTGTGTGGATAATAACCTAGTGGATACATACCTTGAGAATAACATTGGGAAATATAATCCTCATCCGCTAAAATGGCGGCCTGATTTACCTTTACGGCATCCAGATACCTCCCAACCCGTATGTAAATGTGCGATGGCATGTGCACGATATGTCCGGCTGCAGGCATTAATCCGCCCAATTTATCGGCACTTTTTACAGCAAGATCAGGCATGGGTAACTCTACCATATGAATATAGTAGTGGTGGGCACCAGGGTTTTCTGGATTTATGGCAATCGCTTTTTCCAAAGCTGCCTTTGCTTCTGCAATATTGGGTGAGGGATTCCCATCTTTATCCCAATAATTCCAAGGTACGGTATTCATGACCGCGGCCGCGTATAAAATCTGTACATCTGCATCATTTGGAAACTGCTGCGCAACTTCAGTCATGGCATTCATATAGGCCATGTTTAGTTCCGCGACATCTTTGGTAAAATCTTCAGAGTACCTATGCGTTAGCGCCTCAATCAACGCCTGCTCTTTCTTACTAGCTTTAGAAGCAAATTTTACGGCCTTCGCCATAGCTTCATTATATTTTTCCTTTCGCTCATCAAGGGGTTGTGGGTCATTAATATTTGGTCCCAATGCGTAAGCTTGTCCCCAATAAGTCATTGCGGCATTAGGGTCTAGCCGTGAAGCTTCCATAAAAGAACGGTGCGCCTCTGCATGGTTAAATGCATAGGTGAGTTTCATGCCTTGGTTAAAAAATGTTTGCGCTAATTTTTCTTTCGTAGTGATGGTGAAATTAAGATTTCCCAAATTGTCAAATAGTGGGGCAATTTGTTGGGTGGTATCCACATCGCTCAATAAGAATTTTGCAACGGTGCATTTAATAGAATAAAAAGAAGCTTTTTGAGTGTTGTCCAAGCTTTTTTCAGTGGATTTGGGAACAAAGAAATAAATTAGCATTAATAGTGCAACCGCAATTACGGCAAATCCCATTTTTGTTTTCATTATGTTGATTTTTAGGTTGTTTCTAAAATTAAACTAATGAGGGAACAGGAATTATAGCTGGAGGAAAATATTTGATTTTCAGTCCTTTAAATGTACTGAATACTGGAACGTTCCTACCGTATTTCATGTTAAATGTTCAAGATACCATAACAATGAATTAATTTAGTTCAATATAATGGTAGTATTCGTTTTCGCACTTTCAATTGCAGCTTGAAGAATTCTCATGGTTACCATGTTATTTTCTAAGGAATATGGGTCAAAAGGTTCCAATACCAATTTACTATTGATAACCGCAGCAAAAACGGAAAAAGGGTCGTCAAATGGCTTTTCCCTTTCGGATAGGGTGATTCTCCTTTCGCTGTACCCGTCATAACCTTCTGAAATACGAACCGCCATATCGCTTTTATTTTCAACATATATCGCGCCGGTTTCTCCGTAGAGTTCCATATCTTTTCTACCAATCGGCCAATTCCAGGACGGCTCCAAGATAGCCATGGATGTGGCATATTTTAGAATAATGGTAGCATCGTCATCCACTTCAGGATTATTTTCTGGTTGTAATTGCTGTGTTACCGCAGTAACGGTTTTGGGAATTTCGCCTTGTAACAACCACGTCATTAAATTTGCACCGTAACAGCCAAAATCGGTTATGGCGCCGCCGCCGTTAAGTACGGGATTTGTAAGCCATTCTAGAAATTCAGGATTCACCCCAATTTTATTAGGGCCCTTATGACCGTCCCTAACAATTACTTTTCTAAGATCCCCAATAGCACCGTTATCTAAAAGTTTTTTTGCCTCTTCATTCGTGGGATACCACGATGTTTCATAATTGGTCAATAAATGAATTTTATTCGCTTTTGCCAGTTTCTCCATTTCTAGGGCATGCTCCAAACTTACAGCTAATGGTTTTTCAACCATCACGTGAATTCCCTTTGGGGCACACGTGCGTACAACTTCCAAATGGTCATATATGTTTCCGAATGCGGCGACCGCTTCAGGCTGTACCGAGGCTATCATCTCTTCCATGGAACCGAAAACAATATCCTTTGAAAAACCGAATTGTGAGGAGAGTCTATTAATCAATGCGGTATCTGTTTCAACAATACCTGCCATTTTTATGTCGGTAGTATCCTGTCTACCTAAAATCCAACCCACATGTCCATGACTAAGTCCAGCAACACCCAATTTTATGGGTTTGTTTTGAGCACCTAGCAATAGGGGTAAAGCCAACAGAAAAAAAACGAGATATAGTTTACGCTTCATGCTTGGTAAGGTTTCAAGATTCAGCTATGCTATTGAGTACGTCGACCAATCTATCAATCTCCTTTTTGGTAATGAAGATAGCGAAGGATAGACGTACGGCATTTAATCCGAATTTCGTCATCGGTCTACTATCGATTCCGAAATTTTCAAAAAGTTGATTCTTTACATCTGAAACTTCCTTCCCTAAGATTTCGACAACTTGGATTCCTGCCGACAAACGGTCGTCCTCCGGTGTTTTCAATCGAAGTTTTTCATTGTCTTTCACCCTCTCCCTGAAGTAACGCTTTAACTCATAAGTTCGTTCGTGAATTTTTTGACCTCCTATAGCGTTTCTGTAGTCCATTGCAGCTCCTAAACCCAATAGTTCGGGCAAATTACGCGTATTATAGTTTTCCAATCTCCTAATACTACTATCCTTATACCCTCTGGCCACTATCAATGGTCTTAAATGATGCTGGCTACTTTCTTTGGCATAGAATATACCGATTCCCTTGGGAGCAAATAACCATTTGTGGGCACTTACGGTATAAAAATCGCAGTCCATATCCCTAAGGTCCGTTAGTACCATGCCCGCTCCTTGGGCACCATCCACGGCCACCAAAATTCCATTTTCATGTGCCATTTGGGTAATTTCCTTCACGGGAAGCATCATGCCATTCGTATTTACGATATGACAAATGGAAATGACCTTAGTCTTAGGGGTAATCACGTTCTTATAAACAGCAACGACTTCTTCAATATTTTTTGGTAATATGGGCAAGGTAGATCGCACCAGTTTAACGCCCTTTTGTTCTTGCCATACCGTCCAAGGTGCTACGGCACTGGAGTGGTCATGATCGGATATGATGATTTCATCACCACTATCCAAATTCATACTTTGGGCAATGAGGTTCATACCCTCAGTGGTATTGTGAATAAGTGCGATTTCTTCCTGGGATACCTTAAATAATTGTGCTACTTTTTTTCTGGTCTCCTCTTTTTGGGTATCCCATCCACCCCACATATATTTTGATGGAAAATCATCCAACGTATTTCTGAAAGTAGTAGTGGCTTCTCGGATAGGGGTAGGGCACGCTCCCAAGGAACCATTATTGAAATAATGCAGCCCTTCTGCAAATCTAAATTGAGATGAAACCTTTTCCCAGTAAGCTTCAGAAGAATTCGCTTCATTTAGTTTAAGATCGTCAATTACGACTTTTAAACGCTCGTAACTTTGGGTCCATCCTTGATTTGAAAACGCCAAACTGCCAACAACACCAACACTTAGATTTTTAAGGAATTTTCTTCGGTTCTTATGCATATACCTAAAGATAGGGTTTTGCTCTTAACTATTGTTCAGCTCTATTTTAGTTTTGATGAGGTTGGAATTACCTTTAGCGATAAGACTGGTTTTATCGGAATTCCAAATGAGACATTCCGCGTTCATGATTTGGTTGCCCTTTTTTACAATATTGGTCTGTGCTATGATGGTATCTCCGGCCTTGGCTGATTTAAAATAGTTCACATTTAAGTTTACGGTGGTATAAGCGTGGGTATTGTTTAAAGAATATACTGCTGCACCAATGGCGTCATCGATAATGGCAGCCGTAATTCCCCCATGTAAAATATGTAAAGGATTGGTCATTTCCTTTCTAACGGTATGAGAAAATTCAAGCTGTCCCTCATCAGCGCTGATAATCTTAGGATTCAACCATTGCATTAAGGGAGAAATGGAGTCTTTTGAATCCTTTCCAATCTTCGACTTGAAAAAGGTAAGTATTTTATTCATACATTCTGATTTGAAGAGAAACTAGCTAGTTTCATTAGTATTTTTAATAAGCTGTACATAGAATTGGATGGCATCATAAAAATCAGCCACGGCCAAACGTTCGTTCAGTCCATGAAAGGACTTTTTGGTATTATCGTTTAGGTGTATGGGCGAAAACCGATATATATCATCGGAAATATCCTTGTAATGCCTCGAATCCGTAGCACCTACAACCAAATTTGGAGAAACCAAAACCTCTGGGAACAATTGTAATATTGTTTTGTTCAAGGCATTAAAACCAAAAGAATCAGTTTTGGAAAGGCTGGAAGCCTCAGTTATAGTAGCTCCTTTGGTAATCGTTATTCTCTCATCGTTAATGGTAGTTTTTACATGGGTAATGACATCATCAATGGTTGTTTCGGGTAAAACCCTAAAATTTACGGTTGCATTGGCACGCTGGGGTATTATGTTGTCCTTTATACCACTGTTGAAAATAGTCGGGGAAGTCGTAGTGCGTATCAGCGCATTTCCAGAAGCACTGTTCTCATAAAGATTAAGGATTAGTGGTTCCAAAAGACCGCTGTTCGCAAAAACCACTTTGTTCACAAAAGGCATTTCTGGCCCTAAATACTCCATAAAACCTTGTAAGGGAATCGTAATTTTTGGCTGTAATTGATTGTTTTTAAGTCTTGTGATCGCGTTGGACATTACGTCTATGTCGGTTTCCTTGCCTGGCATGGAAGAATGTCCTCCCTCAATTTTAACCGCAAGATTTAAGGTCAAGTAACCTTTCTCCGCCGTACCGATTAGGGCGACTTCTTTAGTGATATCCGGAATTAAACCGTCAGCAATAACGCCTCCCTCATCCATTATAAATTCTACAGTAACTCCCTGTTCCTTCAAGTATTTTGCCATGGCAATAGCGCCGTTGGGGCCGCCGATTTCTTCGTCATGGCCAAAGGCAAAATAGTAACTTCGTTTTGGAGTGTAGTTTTGTTTTAAAAGCAACTCCACAGCTTCCATTATTCCAATGACCCCGACCTTATCGTCTATGGCCCCTCGACCCCAAATCGTATCATTTTCAATTGCACCACTAAATGGCGCTACTTTCCATTCGGGAAGGTTTTTTTCAATGATAGGAACCACGTCTAAATGTCCCATCATTAGAATAGGTTTTAAAGAAGCATCAGTTCCCTGCCAATAATACAAATGACTGAATGAGTTAAAAATCTTCTTTTCCAAAAGAGAATCCATCAAAGGATAGGTTTCTGAAACGAAGTCGTTGAATTTTTTAAATTCGACCGAGTCGAAATCTACCGTATTTTCTGGTGAGACTGTTTTTATCTGTAAGGCTTTTGAAAAATTTTGAATAGCACTTTTATCAATTTTTACTGGAGTTACAGCTTCTACGGTTATTTGTTTTGATTTGAAATTGTAGGCATTCATCAATAAATAAGTAATTAGCAACGCCAGGGCGACACCCAATAAAAAGAGTGCCTTTTTGATTATTCTCATATAATTTTCAATTTGGTTAAATATACGAACTAGCTTAAAAAGGATGAAGAACTACCTTTTAAATAGGTATATAAAGCACAAAAAGGGACTGTAGGATGAAAAATAGAATAAAGGGAATTACCAAGTATCCTATAATGTCCCTTGCCTGGAGCTTTACACCAATTCCCATCACAGGGAAAACGACTAATAAATAAAAGGGTTGTAAAAGGTTGCTGAGGCTTTCACCATAGGCCACGGACATGGATGCTCTGGCAATCATTTTAGTAATCTGTTCATTGGCCAGACCAGCATCCATACCCAAGTTTTGGACCACTTGAATTATGCTGGGGCCAATAACCGCAAATTCACCACCTGCGGAAGGAATAGCAAAATTCACCATGCCACCGGCGACATAGGCAAAGAAAGGATAGGACTCTAAAGTTGCAACCGAACTTAGTTGGTTACCAATAAGGGTGCCCAGTCCGGTGGACAACATAATGCCCATTATTCCAGCATAAAATGGATATTGAAAAAGTATACCCGAAATATTTTGACTGGCCCGCTGCATGGAAATACTATATCTAAGCGGTGTTTTGTGTAGCAATAACCCTAACATCATGAAGATAAAAATCATGATGTTAAAATTTAGGTCAAAGCCATTCGTGATAAAGTGATGAACAATATAAACACCTCCTAAAAGAACGATTGTGAGCTGGAGCCATTGCGCATTGTTTAAAAAATCTGAAACCGATTTAGTGGGTAATTGATAGGATTTTGCCTCTTCCATAATCGATTTTTCTTTTGAAAACCCTTTGTCTTCCATCAATTGACTCAATTCTTTTCCTTCAGCATGTTCGGGAGCCAAAAACAAAAATAGAATAGGGCCTAAGATGAGAAAAAGTAAAATCATGGCCACATTTAAAAAAGCCCCGAGTGTAAAAGAAGTAGGAATAACATCGGTAAGAATACCCTCGGAAATTAAAAAATTATCCGGGGTGTTTAACAACAGCGAGATAGAGCTGGATGCCCCGGTAACCCATCCGTTCATTGAAAAATAAACACAGGCAATTAAAAAGGGGTAGTTAATCCCTTTAACCCTCTGTGCCAAGGCTCGGCCCAAGATAGCCACAACTACTACCATCCCAAAACTGATGAGTGAAAGTAGACCACCGATAAGAACAACCCAAAAATAAACTTGTTTTGGAGTACGTATGTAGTTCGCAATAAAATCTATAGCTTTTTCCACAGGAGTAGATTGGGCTATGCTATATGCCGTAACGATAATGAGGGCTATCTGCATGCCAAAAGCGAGCAGGGACCAAAAGCCATTGAACCATCCTGATAGTATTGTTAACGGGGTGGAGGAGGTTAGAAAAAATGCCGCAAGAATAGCGACCAATGTTAGTATCAAGGCAAAAACAAATGCGCTGGGCATATATTTGACGAAACCGTCCGCGAATTTCTGACCAATCTTTGTTATCATAAATTTCCGAAAGCACTTTTATCCTTCGGAAAAATAGACAATTAATCACAAAAAATTATTGCCTTTACATCTCCATGGGAATTTCCATGACCAATACTTCCGAATTTGAAATTGAGATGAAATCAAAACTCTCGGAGTCCCAAATGCCGTAACCATCCCGACTTTCCAGACGTTGTCCATTGACCTCAACAGTTCCTTCCAGTACAAAAATATAAACACCGTTTTTAGCCTTTTTAAGATTGTAAACCTTAGTTATTCCCGCATCAAAATCACCTAGATGAAACCAAGCGTCCTGATGAATCCAAACCCCTTGGTCGTCGGCGTTGGGCGAAAGAATTTGATTGAATTCATTCGGGGTCTTTACATCGGCAATGGATATCTGGTCATATCTGGGGCTTACATTCTGTTTTTTGGGAATAATCCAGATTTGAAGAAATTTTACCGCTTCATCCTTGTTTTTATTGTATTCACTATGCGAAACCCCGGTACCGGCACTCATAACTTGTATATCTCCTTCCCTAATAATGGTGGAGTTCCCCATATCATCCATGTGCTGTAAATCCCCCTCTAACGGTATCGATATGATTTCCATGTTGTTATGAGGATGGGTACCGAAACCCCTACCACCGGAAACCACATCATCGTTCAATACCCTTAATACTCCAAAATTCATGCGTTCCGGATTGTAATAATTGGCAAAACTGAAGCTGTGATGGGAATCTAACCAACCATGATTGGCATGCCCTCGTGTATTTGCTTCGTGAAGTACAGTTTTCATATAATCTAGATTAATAAGTTCAGGAACTTGGTCGTAGGATTTAATTGAAAATTACGATGGTCAATTTTTATCAAGAACTACTAGAAATTCGTTTTAAGGAACTTTGAAAAAGTCAAAAAATCCTGCACTATGGGAAGCCAGGTTTATTTTTATCAAAATCTAGTAAAATATCCATAAAAAATTCCAGAAAATATCTTTTAGTACTTTTTGGATTCGAGATTACCGATGTGCGATAAATCCCAAAGAGGCCGTTTTCGGAGGATACGGCGATTTTTGGAAACGCATTGGTAACTAGATGCCCATTTCGGAGTTATATTCTTTCAGATTACGAGGAACTATGAATAAAGTATAACTCCTGATTTCACAAATATCTAGCAATTAAATATACCATTTATCGTAGCAAGTTGTTATTCATTTTTTGACTTCCTCTTCAGAAAAAACCTCTTTGGTTTCTCTTAATTCGGAAATAATTTTTTCATCTTTTTTCAACTTAGATTTAAGAGCAATAATTATTGGAGTTAAAACAAAAATTGCAATTATAATCCCAAAAGAGAATAAAGAAAAGATTAATAAGGCCATTGAAGTTTTAATATTCCAAAATAATAGGGTAATACTTACTTCATCAGTGTTTTGAAGTGTGAATACAACGATAAATATAAGTGTAATAATCGTTAATGCTAAGTAAGTTGTTTGTTTCATTTTTTATTAGATTTTCTGAATAAAATTCTTAATTCTTTCTGTTTTCGCTCCTTTATTTTATTCTAAGTTCTTAAGAAAATCGTTTTAGTTTTTATCCCATATGTATTCCTTGTTAGCAAAGTAATAGTTCATCTAATTTCACTTTTATAGGTCGCTTGGCAGGCACAGAAGCTAAGAGTATATTCAATATTCTATAAAGGTCTCTATAGATAGGCCTGATTAAAACTGAGCATAGGAATTGAAATATTCGATTCAATTTTTTTAGTCAAATCTTTATGAAAAAGTCTTTTAAAGAATCCATGCTCCTCCCGTTCCAATAAGGCTACTATATCGGCATTATTTGAATTGATATAGCTGCGCAATCCATCGTATATGGTGTCTTGAGAAACCATATTGAAAGTAGTATTATGATAGACTACTTTTTCTTGTAGCTTTTTTTGAGCCATTCCATGCGTACATTTCCTTTAAGTTCATCTTTTGTGGATATATGCACAACATTGATCTCGGCGTTTAAGGGTTGTGCAATTTCAACTAGTCTTTGTATGGCAAGAATGTCATCTTCTTCAAAGTCTGTAGCATAAACGATTTTTTTATATTCTTGAAATTTTTCATGTTTGGTACTATCAGTAGCGGACAATTGACTTTTTCCAGTAAGGCCTTGGCAATGCTCCCCGAAAATATCTCGCGCGCAGTATGCCCATCTTTCATACCGACCAGTAAGAGGTCAGGTGACACTTCCTTTAAGGAGGATAAAATCCCATCGCTAATAGATGTGTTTTCTTTCACTTTAAAGCTGATCTGCGTTTTTATTTCATTCTGCTTTATATGTTTTGTGGCATAATCCTTTAGTATATTTAGCTGTTCATCGCTAGCATGGGTACTTAGATGCTTGCGTGGTCGTATTGTGGAAAATTGAACGGGAGGAATACTAAATACGTGCAAAAGAATGAGGTTTGCTTTTAATTTATGACACAATTCATGGGCGTAGTTCAAAATATCAACGTCATGTTTTGAGCAATCTGTAGCGTAGAGAATAGATTTCATACTAATGGAATTAGTTTGTAGGAATCTATTGTTTTTCTCGCGTAAGTAAAATGATATATATCACATAATAAAAATCAATACCTGACCTAACTTGGATGATAAAATAATTAGGCCTTTTGTAATTATTGAGAAGAATATTGGAAATTGACAATTTAATATGAGGTTAGTATAGTAGAAATTTATTCTATACAAATCAATCTTAGTAAACTGAACATCATCTAAATCTAAAATTCAATATCAATTACCTCTGATACACTTTCAATGAGTGTAATTTGAAAAAGTAATAAGTAGAAACCCTTTAAAAGAAATTGCGTTGAACCATAGGACCTTCATTTTTCAAGACCATTTTTCGAAAAATGAAGCTGCTACATTAATTCTTCCATTTCGCTAATGAATGGTTGATTATAAAAACGCTTGCCAGTAGCATTATACATTGCGTTGGCTAATGCAGCAAATATCGGTGGAAAAGTCGGCTCACCTAAACCGGTTGGGTCAATATCATTTTTAACGAAATGTACGTCGATTTCCTTGGGCGATTCGCTCATGCGAATCATGCGGTAACCATTGAAATTACTTTTTTGGGGAACACCATCCTTAAAGGTAAGTTCTCCGTATAAAGCATTCCCAATACCATCAACTATTCCCCCTTCACAGAGGTTGCTAGCTGCATTAGGATTTACAACAATACCGCAATCTATGGCACACGTAACTTTTTGAATAATAGGTTTTTCATTTTCCCACGTGATATCTACAACTTGTGCTGCATATGAATTATGACAGAAATAAGCTGCTACTCCACGCTTAGTACTAGAATCACTATTGCCCCAATTCGATTTTTCTTTTACCAAATTCAGGACACCTGCATAACGTTCCGCATCATAATCGTTTTTCTCCCCTACGGGATTTTTTGCTGCGCGTGCCAAAAGTTCCAAACGAAAATCGATGGCATCTTTTCCTGCAGAATCTGCAACTTCATCTAAAAAAGACTGTTCGGCACTGGCCATAAAGTTCGAGCGGGGTGCCCGAAATGAACCTATGGTAATGTTAGTGTTGCTTGTCCAACTTTCGGCGAGGTAATTGTCTACAGCTCCGGCTGGAAATCTATCAGCATACAGTGGGCTTTCCGGAATTCCTCCGGCATTGACATGTATAGCCGTCAAATTATTATTTGAATCTAAAGCAGCTTTATACGTAACCTGATACGCCGGACGATAAATACCGCCTGTCATATCATCCTCACGAGAATAAACCAATTTAACAGGCGCATTTACTTTTTTAGAAATTAATGCTGCTTCCAAAGCCCAGTGGGCATAGGACCGTCGCCCATAGCCGCCTCCTAGGCGCGTCAGTTCGATATCTATTTGTTCAATAGGAATTCCTAACCGCGCAGAGATAGCCTGTTCGGTAAGTTCCGCTTTTTGAAGGGGCCCGGATAATTTGGCGCTATCACTTTTTACATCGGCAAAAAAGTTCATCGGCTCCATACAGTTGTGCGCTAAGAAAGGAGCGGTATAGGTTCGCTCAATAACTTTTACAGCATTTTGGAAAGCTGCTTCTGGATTACCATCCTTGCGGACTATCTCAGCTTTTCCGGATGCCATGCCCGCCATCTTTACTTTATGGTCCGAGCTGCTTTCCAATCCTGAAGGAATCGTCAGCGTTTGCCGTGGCCCTCGATAGGGTTGCCTTTCTTCGGTATACGTTTCAAAAGGTTCCCATTCAACCGCGATTGCATTTTTGGCATTCATGACCTCCCAAGTTGAATTTCCTACGATGGCAACAACCTCAAGAAAGGTACAGGTATCAAAATGTTGTCTCACATAATCATCATCGAGAACTTTAATCGTAAAAACATCGCGAATACCGGGCATCGATTTTACGGAAGCTTCATCCACAGATTTAAATTTCATTCCAAAAGCGGGTGGATGTACGATCATTGCGGTCAACATACCTTCAACATGGGTATCAATTCCGAACAACGGTTTACCGGTTACGATTTTGAGTCCGTCCACGTTCTTCTTTGAAGTGCCTATGATTTTAAAATTATCGATCTCTTTTAATTCCACTTCCTCAGGCACCAAAACTTGTGCCGCTGCCGAGGCCAATTCGCCGTAGGATACCGATTTATTACTTGATTTATGAAGTACTTGTCCGGATTCCGTGGTAATTTCTTCAATGGGTGCTTGCCATGCTTCCGCCGCAGCAGCTTTTAACATGTGCCTTGCAGAAGCACCCGCCATGCGAAGTCCTTCCCAACTGGTTCGAATGGCTTGACTACCACCGATAAATTGACGGTTGTACAAATCGGTATTTAAGGGTGCTTGTTCGACGATAACGTCCTTCCAATCAATGTCCAGTTCCTCTGCAACGATCATGGGCATGGCAGTCTTTACATTTTGACCACCCTCTGGATTCGGGGACATGATGGTAACCTGACCATTGTCCGCTATTTTAAGATATCCGTTGAATTCAAACCACTCTTTGGGAAGATTATTTACTTCTTCGGGAGTCATACTGCAGGATGCCAACCAGTTAAAACCAAGTAGTAGTCCACCTCCGGCCAAAGCTGAACTTTTCATAAAGGAACGTCTGCCGATAGTAGTTTTTACAAGAGTCATTCTATGAATGTTGTTTAAATTCTTAATAATTTGCTATCCCACTACTTCTTTTGCGGTAACAAAAGGTTGTCGATAATGGCGTTGTCCGGTTGCTTTATAAAGTGCATTGGCGATAGCACCAAAAATTGGTGGAAAAGGTGGCTCTCCCATTCCCGTCGGTGGTATTTCATTTTGCACGAAATGTACCTCGATTTCTTCAGGGGCATCGCTCATTCGAATCATTTGATATTCATGGAAATTGGTTTTCTGTGGCACACCGTCCTTAAAAGTCAACTCTCCAAAAAAGGCATTACCAATACCATCCGTTATGGCGCCCTCGGCCATGTTCGTAGCAGCATCAGGATTCACTACTATCCCACAATCGATAGCACAAACTACTTTTTCAACTACAGGTTTTCCTTTTTCCATCCGAATATCCAAGACATGTGCGGCGTAGGAATTATGGCAGAAATACGCCGATACACCGCGATGAACATTATCAGGGGTTTGGCTCCAATCCGATTTTTCACGTAGCAATTCCAGAACTCCTGCATAGCGTTCCGCATCATAATCATTTCGGTCTCCGACTGGGTTATCCTTCGCCCTTTTTAAAAGTTCTAATCGAAACTGTATTGGGTCTTTGCCCGAAGCTTCGGCAACTTCATCTAAAAACGATTGTTCGGCACCGGCCATAAAATTTGAACGTGGTGCCCTGAATGCCCCAATGGTAATATTGGAATCAACGGACCACTCTTCGGCCATATAATTGTCTACGGCGCCCGCCGGAAAACGATTGGCAAATAACGGACTCTCAGGAACACCCCCCGCTTTGACATGTAGTGCTGTCAAATTATTGTTTTCATCCAACGCCGCTCTGTATGTCGCTTGATAACTTGGGCGATAAATGCCATTGGTCATATCATCCTCACGGGTGTACACCAATTTTACAGGTGCATTTACTTTTTGGGAAATCAATGCGGCTTCCACGACATAATGGGCATAGGCTTTACGACCAAATCCACCGCCCATACGTGGCATTTCCATGGTAATATTTTCTGCAGGAATCCCCAAACTAGAAGTCAGGGTGGGAATAATTAAACTCGGAATTTGAACTGGCGCGGCAATCTGTGCTTTGTCTCCTTCCACATGGGCAAAAGCATTCAAGGGTTCCATGCAATTATGGGCCAGAAAGGGAGCGGAATAAGTCCTTTCAATAACCTTCGCGGCATTTTTAAAGGCAGCTTTGGGGTTGCCATCTTGACGGACTATTCGCCCAGGCCTACTTGCCAATTCCTCCATTTTGGTTTCGTGACTGGTGGTAGATTCCAAACCAGCAGGAATATTTTTAGTCTGTTTACCTCTAAAGCCGTTAATCGTTTCGGAGGAGGCCGTAATGGGCTGCCATTCAACCTTTAACTTCTTTTTGGCCTGTAACACTTCCCAAGTTGAATTTCCGACGATGGCGACTATTTCAGGGAAGGCATTGGTATCAAAACCGCCTTTCTCATAATCATCTTTAAAACTTTTAATCGCAACCACGTCTTTAATTCCGGGCATGGATTTGGCAGCACTATCATCCATTGATTTTAAGGTCATTCCAAAAGCGGGCGGATGCTCGATCATAGCGATCAGCATACCTTCTTTTTGGTAATCCAATCCGAACATCGGTTCACCCGTAACGATGCGCTTGGCATCCACATTTTTGTGGGATTTGCCAATGATTTTAAAGTCTTTAACTTCTTTTAATTGTACATCTTCGGGAATGGCAATGCTTGCAGCGGACGAAGCCATTTCGCCATAATCTGCCGATTTTTCACTTGTTTTATGATAGAGCACACCATTTTCCGTTGTAATTTCTTCCGCGGGAACCTGCCAGGCTTCAGCGGCAGCGGCCACCAACATATGTCTGGCAGAGGCACCTGCCAGGCGAAGGGGTTCCCATCGGGTCATAATGCCCCGGCTACCACCGGTAAATTGCATTCCATATTTTTCAGGGTGATAGGGGGCTTGTTCCACAATGACGTTTTTCCAATCGATATCCAATTCCTCGGCGACGATCATGGGCATTGAAGTACGGATGTTCTGACCGAATTCAGGATTTGGGGTATAGATGGACACAACGCCATTGTCCCCGATTTTCAAATACGAATTCATCTCGAACCACTCCTTGGGCATGGCCAAAATTTCCTCTTCGGTTTTGTTTTTGCAGGATGCCAACCAATTAAAGCTGAGTACCAATCCTCCGCTTGCAAGGGTAGTTGTCCGTATAAATGAGCGTCTGCCTATTTTGGTTTTTATAAGTGTCATAATCACAGTTTTAAGGGTGCATTGCGAAGGTTAAGCATTTTCAGTATTGGCTGCCGTTTTGACGGCCTTCTTGATTCGCGTATACGTTCCGCAACGACAGATGTTTCCGTTCATGGCCGTTTCGATTTCGGTGTCCGAGGGATTCGGATTTTTTTCCAACAAGGCCGAGGCGGTCATGATCTGTCCGGCTTGGCAATAGCCACATTGGGGAACATCGACTTCCAACCATGCCTTTTGTACGGGATGGTCGCCGTTTTCGGATAGTCCCTCGATTGTCGTGATCTTCTGTTCGGCCACGGCCGATACCGGTAATTGGCACGAGCGTACCGCGTTGTCGCCCAAATGTATGGTACATGCACCGCACTGTGCGATACCGCAGCCGTATTTGGTACCTAACAGCTTCAGGTGGTCCCGTAATACCCAGAGGATAGGTGTACTCGGATCTACTTCTACTTCCTCTGTTTTTCCATTGATGTATAATGTAAATGATGCCATGGACTTATTTTTTTGAACTTTAATATTGCCCTAACGAAATGGGCGTACTTTAGAATTTAACCGAAGCTTAGGTATTCCTAACCCACAACCTGTTTTTCGGAAATAAAAGGTTGATGGTAATGGCGTATTCCTTTTGCTTTATATAGCGCATTGGCCAGTGCTCCAATAGCTGGTGGCAATCCCGGCTCCCCCAATCCGGTCGGATCAATTTCATTTTCAACAAAGAAGACCTCAATCTCCTTCGGTGCCTGTGAATTTCGAATCAGTTGGTAGCTGTCGAAGTTCATTTGTTCCGGGGCCCCATTTTCAAAGGTCAACTGACTGTACATGGAATGACCAATGCCATCTACTACGCCACCCTCAATCATGTTTTTGGCTGCATCTCTGTTGACGACAATACCACAATCCACAGCACACCAGACCTTTTGGACTACCGGATTATCATTTTCCAATACGATATCGAATACTTCGGCGACATAGGTAGAATGGCAGAAGTAGGCCGCTACTCCCCGATGGACACCGGGCTCCGTTTTGCCCCAATTCGCCTTTTCCTTGACCAATTTCAAGACACCCGCATAGCGTTCGGCATCATATTCATACTCCTCCCCAACAGGATCTTTAATCGCCCGGTCAAAAAGTTCTAACCGGAAATCAATGGGGTCTTTGCCCGCTGCTTCGGCGACTTCATCTAAAAAGGCCTGCTCGGCACCGGCCGTAAAATTCGATCGTGGTGCCCGCCATGCACCCGTAGTCACATTGGTTTCCGCTTTTATCTTTTCTGCGGAATAGTTCTCGACGGTTCCTGCCGGGAAACGATTGGGAAACACCGGTCCATCCGGCAACCCTGCCCCTTTTACGGTAAAGGCGATCAGGTTATTGTTCTCATCAAGGCCTGCTTTATATACCGAGCGATAGGTTGGGCGATAGGTACCTTGGGTCATGTCGTCCTCTCTCGTATAGATAAGTTTGACCGGCCCACCGATTTTTTTGGAAATGGCGGCCGCCTCAACACCAAAATGGACGTAGAGTCTTCTTCCAAATCCGCCACCGATGCGGGTCATGGTTACGGTTATGTTTTCCAGGGGTAGGCCTAGTAATTTTGAAACGGATCCTTCCAAGGCTTCGGGTGTCTGGGTCGGCCCGATAAGTTCCGCTGAATCTTCCGTTACGTTCGCAAAGAAATTCATAGGTTCCAAGGTATTGTGGGCTATGAACGGTGCGGTGTAGGTTCGCTCTATCACTTTAGCCGCTTTTTTGAAAGCAGCATCGGGATTACCATCTTTTCTGCTTTCCTGCACCTCGCCGGACACTAAAGCATCTTCCAGGCGTTTTGAATGCACCGCGGAACTTTCCAATTCCCCAACGGTCTCATAATTGGCTTTAAGTGCCTTTTTAGCCTGTAATAACTCCCAAGTGGAATTTCCAACAATGGTTATTAATTGTAGAAAACCTTTTTCATCAAATCTATCACTGTCCTCAAAGGAGGTATCCACGATAAATGCATCATGTACCCCCGGCATACTTTTTATCTCGTCTTCATTGAAATCCTTCACTTTCATTCCAAAAGCAGGTGGATGTTGAATAACTGCGAGTTGCATGCCCTCCCTGTGGAAATCAAGACCGAACAGCGGTTCGCCGGTTACAATTTTTTTGCCGTCAACATTTTTTTGGCTTGTCCCAATCAATTTGAAATCCTTGACAGCCTTCAATTCAACTTCTTCCGGAACTTCCAAGCCCACGGCTTTTGAGGCAATTTCCCCATATGTGATGGTACGTTCACCATTGGATTCTTTTATGATTCCTTCACTAGCGGTCGATCTGAAACTTGTAGGCCCCATTCTTTTGCTGCCGCTTCCATCAACATTCTTTTTCCCGTAGCTCCCGCCATTCGTAGCGCGTTCCAACTCAACCGAATAGAAAGACTACCACCTGCAAATTGATTTTGATACCACCCTGTATTTAGAGGTGCCTGTTCTACGACCACGTTTTCCCATGGCACATCGAGTTCCTCGGCAACGATCATGGGCATTGAAGTTCTTACGTTCTGCCCGATTTCAGGATTAGGGGAATAGATGGTAACCATGCCGGTATCGCCTATTTTAATGTAGCCGTTAATTTCGAACCACTCATTCGGTACCGCAACGCCAGGTTCTGGTTCGGGGGTATTGGGTTTACATCCGTTCAGCCAACTAAAACCGATAAGCATGCCACCACCTGCGGCGGCAGATACTTTTATGAACGAACGACGATTATATTGTGTTTTTATCTGTGTCATGATTTTTATTTTAGGATGTGCCGGATGATTTTAAACGTTCTCTGAACTTGCTGCAAGTTTGACGGCCTTCTTGATTCGTGTATACGTTCCGCAACGACAGATGTTTCCGTTCATGGCCGTTTCGATTTCGGTGTCCGAGGGATTCGGATTTTTTTCCAACAAGGCCGAAGCGGTCATGATCTGTCCCGCTTGGCAATAGCCACATTGGGGAACATCGACTTCCAACCATGCCTTTTGTACAGGATGGTCACCGTTTTCGGAAAGTCCCTCGATAGTCGTGATCTTCTGTTCAGTCGCCGCCGATACCGGTAATTGGCAAGAGCGTACGGCGTTGTCGCCCAAATGTATGGTACAGGCACCGCACTGCGCGATACCGCAGCCGTATTTGGTGCCTAACAGCTTGAGGTGGTCCCGTAATACCCAGAGCATGGGCGTTGATGGGTCAACATCTACCTCTTGTTTCGTTCCGTTGATATTTAGCGTGAAGTTTGCCATGATTTACTTGTTTTATAGAGATTGTTCTAAAGTTACTGATTTTATAGAATTTATGATTTCGAAATCCTCTTCGATTCTGTTAATTTTTCGATAATCCGTTATCATTTTAAAATTTTCATTGCATATTCATCTTCTTGAAGATGTTTACCATAGTTTTTTTGTCGATTGCCTCCATATCCACCAATTGCAAGGATTTAACCATCGGGAGTGTGGACTCCTTGTAATGTTTGAAATGCGGGGTCTGAAGATGTGATTCGTAGGCCGCTTTATTTGCATATATTTCCAACAATCGGATTTGGTTCGGATTTTCCTTCTGAAACATGGGATAGATACAGATGACCTCGGGCTCCAAACGGACGGAAGCTTCGGCTTCCACTTTCAAAATGGAGATATATTCCTCAAGGTAATCCGGGTCTACTTCAATTTCTGCGATGCGGACCATCATGTTTTCCAATGTATATGCTTGATCATCGGGCTCATTTTCTTGGCCAGAAACAATAGCGGTCATCATACTACATAGTACTATCAAACAAAGTTTACGTAAACCTAAATGTTTCATGTCATTGTCATTATCGATTTTCATTTCTTAAAATACGGTATTCTAATCCCTTACTACCTTTATTCGTTTCAACCATTTTTGCAATGCCTTCCTAACCTCGACTTTACGTTTTCCTTCCATCACAAATAGAATACCGTCCCTTTCCACTCCTCCCTTTACGGAAAATTCTTCCAGCATCTTGCTATTAGGGCTCAGTTGTCTTATGGTTTTCAAACTACTGCCCAATCCGTATCCGGCATTTGTGTTGAAGGGAATGAGCGTTTTACCCTTCAAATCGTTTTCATTCAAAAAGCTTTTCATGGGCGGTGGCAGTTGCATGCCCCATGTCGGGAACCCGAAGAAGATGGTATCGTATTGCACCATATCCACCTTCGTTTTTAAAGGAGGTAAAAACCCGCTTGCATTTTCATCGGCTACTTGTTTTACAATGGCATCATAATCCTCCGGATAGGGGTTTTCCAATTCTACTCCCACTAAATCGCCCCCGACTTCGTTTTGAATCATCTCGGCCACGGCCTTGGTATTACTGGTTCGGGAGAGGTATATTATTACTGTTCTTTTTGGATTTTGGCAATTTGCTATTGAGACGAACTTTTCTGCCTGCAAGTCAACTAAGACAACTGAAATAAACAAATACCATGTGTAGGCAACAAATTTCATGTTATCGATTTCTTCTAATCTCTGGTTAGCAATTTGCTAAAAGTTAAATCCGCCAATTTCCATGCCTCATGTTGCTTCACATAGACCTCCGTGACCATAAAGGGGTTGGTTACTTCATTACTGCCTACGTCCGCCAGCAAAGTAATTTGGTTCCAAAGAATTACGGTATTTTCATTCAACACTTCGACCATCACTTCATGAACGTCAGCCTTTTTGTAATGGATTCTGCCGCTTCGGATCACGTCAACTTCGCGGTCTTTGCCCCAGGTACCACCCATGTGCACAAACTTGGCCTTATCATGAAATAGTTCCGCCAGCTTGTCCGCATCCTTGTCGGCCATCCATTGCCATTTTTGCTGGGAGAGTTCCTTGATTTTCTTTTCAATTTCTGTAGATTGCGCCATGACCATTGGGATGCTTAAAAAAGCAATCAGTACGCCTAAAATCAATTTACCGTTTATCATTATGTTTTTATTTTACTTAATGTTCGATTTCATGGGTGTCGCGTACACTGCTAAAGGTTAGGTCCAACAATTTCCAATCGTCTGCTTCTTTTTTATAGAATTCCGTTACCGTAAATTCATTTTGAACATCGTTTCCTCTCACGTGCGCTGTGAGCGTAATACGGTTCCAGAGTACGGCGGTGTCGTCTCCAAATGTCTCTACCGCAACATCATGTACCTCGGCATTTTTATACCAAATGCTTCCCGTTTCTATGATTTCCAGCTCCCTGTCCTTTTTCCAAGAACCGCTCATGTGGACGAATTTTGATTTATCATGGAAAAGGGTTGCCAGTTTATCCACATTTTTATCGGCCATCCATTGCCATTTTTGTTTGGAGAGTTCCTTAATCTCGGCCTCGATGCCCGTACCTTGAGCGAAAGATGATACACTAATTAGGGTTAAAAAGATTCCGAATACTAGATTTTTCATTTTTAAGTGTTTAAAAGTTACTACTGAATACTATTATTTATTGAAATGAGGTGAACTTTTTAATGGTTTATTAACACGTTTCCCAAACCTATGGAAAATTTAAGATAGTCGGGTTACCTGATTTACAGATTTACTTACCACTTTTACTGATTTGGATGTGCTATTAGTCTTATTCACAAAACTTTAACTAAATTCGGAATAAGAAAAAAACGTATGGCTTCAGCGAAAGACTTGGTAAAGGTAGATGACTATTGCTCCAAATTCAATCTGTCAACCTTGCACCCCTTGGTCAGCGTCCATGACCTTTCGGAAGGTACCTTGGATGGGCGGGAGCCTGCCGATGCCGTCCGCTATCATTTTTATGGAATTTTCTTGAAACAAGGCGAAGGTTGTATTTTAAGATATGGCCGGCAGAACTATGATTACCAAGATGGGACCTTGGTGTTTTTAGCACCTGGACAGGTAGTGCAGGTGGAGCATATCGATGCTAGTTTTAAACCGTCCGGTCATGCGCTTTTGTTTCATCCAGATCTGCTTTATGGAACCCATTTGGCCAAAACGATTAGCGACTACAGTTTTTTCTCCTATCTATCCCATGAAGCACTCCATATCTCAAAAAAGGAACGGCAATTGGTGTTGGACTTATTTGATACGATACGAACTGAACTTTCCCATGGAATAGACAAGCACAGTAAAGAAGTCGTAGTAGCCACTATTGAACTATTCTTGAAATACTGTATGCGGTTCTACGATCGGCAGTTCATTACCAGGGGAAAGGAAAACCTAGGTGTAATCCAAAAGTTTGAGATTTCCTTGAATTCCTACATCCAAACAGGAAAAGCCATAGAGCTGGGAACTCCTTCCGTCAGCTATTTTGCCGAGGAACAAAAGCTGTCTTCCAATTATTTCGGCGACCTGGTCAAAAAAGAAACTGGCAAAAGCGCCAACGACCATATTCAAGACCAGTTGATTGAGATAGCCAAACAGAAAATCTTTGATCCGGAGAAAACGCTAAGCGAAATAGCCTATGAGCTAGGTTTTAAATATCCACAACATTTTACAAGGCTCTTTAAGAAGAAAATGGGGAAGACCCCTAATGAATATCGGATGTTAAATTGAATCTTCCATTACCATTAAAGATGCTTGTTAAAGTAAAATAGAGCCTAAAAAAGGGGCATTTTAAGGGTTATACGAAAACCGCTTTTCTTTTACCAAGGTGTCTCATTCTTGATCTCACATAGTAGTTTTGGTAATTGACCTTTTAGGGTATCTATGTGATTTCTCAATTATTATGGGGATGAGTACAGAATACTCTACCACCAGAAACCACCTCATCGTTTAACACCCTTAATACTCCAGAATTCCTGCTTTCCGGATTGTACTAATTGCCATAACTGAAGCTTTCATGGGAAACTAACCAACCATTATAGGCTTACCCGAGCATTTTCGAATAATGAAGTACAGTTTCCATACGACCTATGCTATATAATCTTGAGTTATGCGCACTATTTTTTCAATAATTAAAAGAATTATTTAACTAGCCATAGAAAGAACTCTTGAGTTAGTGGCTTCATTAAAAATGTGTGCTCCTGAACTCTTGGAAAGATTCTTTAACACTCTTTCGATAGATTTTTCGAAACGAGGCTTGTTCATAGGTTTAGTCATGTAATCTTTTACTTGATTATATTGAAACGCCTTTAATGCAAATTGTGATTTGGTGGAGTTGAGTATTACATGGCAATCGTGCTTAAGACCTTCTAGTACGCCAAAGCCATCTAAATTGGGCATTTCAACATCAAGGAACAAAATGTCCGGTCGTAAATGGTTAACGGCCTCTAATCCTGCTTTCGGATCCTTAAAGGTCTGGATAAGTTTAAGATTGGGGTTGTCTTTTATCAATTTGCAGGTTGCCAATTGTTGAAGGGAAGAATCATCGATTACCATTGTAGTTAGAGTCATGTTTGAGTCAGTTTGGTTTATAGGTATAAAACAAGGACGCTTAAGTAACTCCTGAACCAAAAAGATGAACGGTCATTTTATTCGATAAAGGTAAATCTGAATTATTATACCCAATGCAGTTCATCCTTAGCGTATTTACTAAAAACAAAATGACCTTTTTTAAGGTGGATCCTGTTTAAATCCTACCTCAAAAAAGGTCTTTTAAAGTTTTAGAACTAAAGTGAAGTTTTATTGCTTACCTAAAACCAAGGTATCCTTTCTTCCAAAATCTTGAGAATCTATAAAACTTAATTCTACACGAGTGTCAGAAACCGAAACTATTGTCCAGTCTTTGTTGATCTGATCAATAGGCGGTACCATACCAAAATCAAATTCTATAAAGGGACCACCGTTTTGTTCATTCCAGGTACCATTAGTAGGTGTGCCATTATCTGCAATTACATTTCCATCAATATCAAAAGTCAAGACATAGGCATTAAAATCAACGGTTCTGTCCGTATCTCCTTCCATAAATGAATCTACTGTCCAATTTCCGTCCGTTAGAACCTGACTGATATCTTGGGGAATATGTCCATTACCGTTGCCACTTAAACAGGCATTGTCAAAACGCAGTACGTCTTCGCCAATTATCAGGTTTACCCTACCTTGACTATTTTCGGAGGCTATTTCGTTCAGTAACCAGATATCGTTGAAATCGTCCAATCCTTGAACTGAAATTTCCACATTAATGAGATTTCCTGAACCGCTAGCAGTCCAATTACCAATTAGAGTTTCCGTTGCAGAGTTGACCACTAAGGTGCCATCGACCTGAAAGCTGAAAGAAAGGTCGTTATACAAGTTTGTAAGATTAGTGTCATTTCTGATTATTCCATCAACCACCCATTCCGTACAGCTCGCGAATACATCTTCCAATTGAGTGGGGTCGCAGTCGCCGCAATCATCGTCATTATAGTCATTGTCGTCATCCTCATCACAAGTTCCATTTGCATTTTCAATTTGGTTTTCAAGTGATTCAAGATCGGTTGCTGTCAACTCCATACCATCGGCACGTACCAATGAAATTGGAAACTTGATGTTGACAACGTCGGTATTTTCCAGAGCGGAAACAAAATTAAATAACGCCTTATCATTCGGCAGGGTCATAGTTTTAATTTCTTCCGTATTGGAGTTGAATATTGAAATCGAAACGGGGTAAACAAAATCAATACACTCAATATCCTCGTCAACTTGGTTTTCTCCTGAGCAATCGGCTACAAATTCTTGTAGCTCAGTTGCATTTAAAACTACTTCTTCCGAAAAGTCAGGAAATATGATAGTTACCGGAAAAACAATATCCAAGGTATCCTCGTCGTCATCATTTTGCTCAAATATATCCTCGATAAGGTCAAAATCATCTTCAGTATTAACCATAACCTCCGTACCATTAACGATTACGTTTACTGGTAGTTGAACAGAAATACAGCTTGCTTGGTCAATGATATTGTCTTTAGAACCATCGTTATATGAAGTTCTTACCAACAAGTTCGCTACATTTGAACCTGCGCTTAAGCTTTGCTCTGGGGCAACGCCCTCAAAAGCAAACTCTTCTTCCCTACAAGAGGTGAGGGTGGATATTAGAATAAGTAGAAGAAATGTGAAAAATTTAGTTGTGAATTTCATAATAGTTATGGTTTCTAGAAATACTCTCATTATGAATAAAACAACTAAACGTTAAAAACTCCTGAAAAATTTCAAAAAAAGATCGTTACTTTTAAACAGTAAACTTAGAACCACTTGGAAAAAGCCTTACATGAAGATATTTGTGACGAAACTTTGTTTGCCAATATCTATAACAAATATGCCAAAAGCCTTAACGATTTTCTCTACTATAAATACGGTGACCGATTAAACCCCAGTGATAAAGCTCAGGATGCTTTTGTTAAACTTTGGGAAAACTGTAAAAATGTTTCGACGGAAAAAGCAAAGTCCTTTTTGTTTACCGTGGCCAATAATTTGATGCTCAATGAGACAAAGCACCAAAAAGTAGTTTTAAAATATAAAAGTGAGTCCCCAAAAGGATACACGAATGAAAATCCTGAGTTTCTGCTGGAAAAGGATGAGTACTACAAAAAGTACCAAGCCGCCCTCTCAAAATTGTCCGACGATCAGCGCACCGCTTTTATGCTGAACAAAGTAGAAGGTAAAAAGCACCAAGAAATTGCAGAATTATTGGGAGTAACCCAAAAGGTTGTGGAGTACCGTATTTACAGTGCTTTTGATCAATTAAAAAAAGAATTGGAAAATTTTAAGATTAAATAGTCAGGAGAATTCAATACTTCATTGTTATATAGACAAAGATCCGAAATCATGGACAAAGACAATTTGATACAAAAGTGGCTTTTAGACGAACTTTCCGAAGAAGAAAGCAAGAAATTTGATGCGCTAGAAGATGCTTCGTTCTATAAAAACATAATAAGTGATGCTTCAAGTTTCAAAGCGTCCAATTTTTCTACAGTCGATGATTTTGAAACTTTCAAGAAGCGAAACATGGTACCGGACACCAAGGTCAGAAAATTGGAATGGATCAAACCAATGTTGCGTATAGCCAGTATAGTTGTTATTGCTATCGGGGTATATTTTTTCTTTTTGTCCAACCAACTAACCGAAGTACAAACTTTGGTAGCCGAGAAAACGACCATTGAATTGCCCGACGCATCAAAAGTGGTGATCAATGCCCTTTCCGAGGTGAGTTATGATAAAGGCAAGTGGGACAATAAAAGAGAAATAAGATTAAAGGGAGAAGCTTTCTTTGATGTAGCGAAAGGTGCAAAGTTTGACGTAATCACACCAGAAGGTACGGTAAGCGTGCTGGGAACAGAGTTCAATGTGAAGCAAAGGAACGGTTTTTTTGAAGTTGCCTGTTTTGAAGGTACTGTACGTGTTGTTTCCGATGGACATACTGAAATCCTACAAGTGGGAGATAATTTTAAAATAGTCAACGGTATTAAGACCTCGGGTAAAAATAGCTACAATGAACCTCAGTGGACCAATAATACCAGTTATTTTCAACGTGTGCCCGTTTCTGAGGTTCTAGATGAGCTACAGAGACAATACGCCATAAAAATAACTGTTGACAATGTAGATACCGACCAACTTTTCACAGGAGGTTTTGTACATGGCGATCTTGACAATGCCCTGAAGGCAATCAGCGAGCCTATGAGTCTTGACTTTGAGATACTAAAGGGCACCGAGGTGCGTTTTAGTAAAGGTGACTAAGAAATTTTTTTTAGCGTTTGTCTATTCGTATCGCTTTATAGCGTACCTAGCTTTGCGCAAAAAGATGCTACCCAAACACTCATCACTGTTTTAAAGGCTTTAGAAGAACGTTTCGGCGTGCAATTCAACTACGCCTCCTCCTTAGTAGAGGGAATCACCTTGAGTGCTCTGGATACATCGCTGAGCCTAGATGCCTCTCTTGATACGCTTAGCGAAAAAACCGACTTAAACTTCGTTATCATTTCAGACAAAACAATTTCAGTTAAGCTGAAAAGTATCATGTTCTGTGGATACCTAAAAGACAAGGATACCGGTGAGGCGCTACCCTATGTTACCGTAGAAAATGGCACAACGGCCACAATAGCAAACGAAGAAGGCTATTTTGAACTTAAAGGCTTACGCAAGAACGATTTGATTACGATAAAGCATCTGGGCTTTAAACCTCTGATTAGGCAAATACAATACTTCAACACCTCAAATTGCAGCACCCTATATCTGGTACCTCACCAAGAAAAGCTCGCGGAAGTCATAGTTTACGATTTTTTGATACGTGGTATCGATCAGCTCAACAATGGTGCCGTTCAATTAGATTTTGAAAGGTTCAATATTCTTCCTGGATTGGTCGATGATGATGTACTACAATCCGTTCAAGCATTACCCGGCGTCATGAGTATTGACGAAACTGTTTCCAATATCAATATTAGAGGAGGTAGTAACGACCAAAATTACATTTCTTGGGATGGCATAAAAATGTATCAATCCGGACATTTTTTTGGTTTAATATCCATGTACAACCCGGAAATCACACAAAAGGTAGAACTTCGAAAGAATGGGAGTAGTGCGTCGGAAACCGATGGTGTTTCAGGCACCATAGCCATGAAAACCGATGAATACCTCAACTCAAGTCTAAAGGCAAGCCTTGGTGCTAATCTTATCGATGTCAATGGTTCTGCGGATGCTCCATTGGGAAAGAAAGCCTCCTTACAGGTTGCTGCTCGCAAGTCAATAAGCGATTTTGTCGAAACTCCCACCTATGCCAATTATTTTGACCGGATATCACAGGAAACAGAAATTGATAGAAATTCTGGTACAGTGACCAATTCGGACATCAGTTTCGATTTTTATGACGCGGCCTTTCGTTTGCTTTTTAATCCGTCGGAAAAAGACCGCATACGACTCAACTTTATTCATACCGCAAATCAGGTAACGTTTAATGAAAGTGCAGAAGTTGAGGATGAAGAAGTAATTCGTGATAGTAATCTGAGCCAAACAAGCATAGCGGCAGGAATTTATCATAAAAGATTCTGGACGGAAAAATTCATTACCGAATTTTCCGTTTACAATACCGATTATAAATTAAAAGCCATTAACGCTAACATCCTTGAAGACCAACGTTTTCTTCAGGAAAATAAAGTTTCCGAAACGGGCGTAAAATTTTTGGCCCGTAACCGATTGGATTCCCAATTCAGTTGGACGAACGGCTATCATTTTATTGAGACCAAAGTCACCAATTTAGATGACGTGGATGATCCCCGTTTTTTACGCTTAGAGGGTGAAGTACTCCGTACACACAGTGTTTTTACGGAGATGGGGTTTTCGTCCAAGAATTCAGCTACACAAATGAACCTTGGTCTACGCTTCAACCATTTGGATGATTTTGATAAACAACTGTGGGAACCCCGTTTGAGTTTTAACCAACGGTTGGGGAAGCATTTGAACCTTGAAGCGCTAGGTGAATTCAAACATCAGAGTACCTCTCAGATAATCAACTTTCAAAATGATTTTTTGGGAATTGAAAAGAGGAGGTGGCAGCTTTCAAATGATGGGGCAATTCCGGTTATTACCAGTAAGCAGGCCTCTCTTGGTCTAAATTATAAAAAATCTAGTTGGCTTATTAACGCAATTTCCTTTGTGAAAAGAGTAGAGGGTATTACTACGCAAAGCCAAGGTTTTCAAGGTCCTTTCGAATTTGTAAGAACATCGGGAGCGTATGATGCTTTGGGTTTTGATCTTTTGTTGCGAAAGCAATTTCAAGATAACAATGCGTTCTGGATAAGTTACTCCTATCTTAATAGTACTTATCTTTTTGAACAATTACCGGAAACCACCTTTCCAAACAATTTTGATATTACCCATGGTTTAACCGCAGGAATCAATTATCATTTGGGACGGGTTCTCTTGGCGGCCGGATTAAACTGGAGAACAGGAAGACCTTTTACCGCACCCGAAGCAAACAACGAATTGGAAAATGGGGAAATTAATTATAGCGGTGTTAACGCGAACCGCTTAAAAGATTATTTGCGCCTAGATATTTCTGCCAATTATCAATTTAATTGGGGCAAAAATAATAAAGCGCAAATCGGGGCTTCTATATGGAATTTACTTGACCAAAATAATACGCTGAATACTTTTTATCGTATTACTTCTCAGGAGGAGGTTCAAAAAATTGGTCAGAGTTCATTGGGCTTAACGCCCAATCTTTCAATCAAATTTTTCTTTGACTAAGCTAATATAAGACTTGGGGAAAAAGGCTTATAGAATTGAAATCAGGAAGACGAATTGTATAGTACTAAAAACACCAATGGCGATGAGGTTCTTATTGTAATTATCAAACATTTTTTTAATGTCTTTGTCATCTTCTATGTTAATTGTCTTTGTTGAGTGTAAATTTTTCATAATAAAAATTTGAGTTACACTTATAGAACAATCTACTTTTAAAATCTCCTGAAAAAAAATGATTTATTTTAAATAATAAAATTGAAGTTCCGAATTCTTGCAAAAGGGTAAGAATATAAAACCTTAAGAGTATGGTATTGAAACGCTAGATACATTTAGGCTCAATTATGTGGTCTTATTTTGGTTGGCTACCTAATACTTAATTAGTCAAATATAATCTAAGCCAATTGTTGAAGAGTTTTATTTAGTCAAGGCTCATCTCTCGGGATAGCTGTCTTGTTATATTGTGAGGAGAGTTTGTCCTTACCTCAAAAATAACAGCTTTTGAAAAGGTGATTACAGAGATGCAAGTCCCATAAATCTTCTGTTTTGCTAGACGAAGGGAAACAAGGTTTTGTAATACGTACCTATAAAACGCAATACTCCAGTATACTTTTAAAAGTGATTACAACAACCCCCTGGCCTTAATTTCTAAATATTTATTGATGGTATTGATGGTTAGCTGTTCTGGTTTGGTTAATATGGTCTGTATGCCATATTTCTGAAGTTCCTTTTGCATCAATTTTTTATCCAATGCAAACTTTTCTGCAATCGTCTTATGATAAATGGCTTGCAGGTTTTCGGCATCGGTAACGATTAATTCCTCCAGCTCTGAGTTTTCAAAAAATATGACTACTAAAACGTGTTTTTTGGAAAGTGCCAACAAGTAGGGGAGTTGCCGCCTTAACGCTGAGATATGTTCAAAGTTCGTATAGAACAATAATAGGCTCCGATGGTTTATTTTTTGCTTAACATGGCCGTAGAGCAGGCCAAAATCAGCATCTGTAAAATCGGTATTGATACTATATAGTTTTTCTAAAATGGTATTTAAATGGGTAATTTTTTGAACGGCGGGAACGTAGGTTTCCAAATTTTTGGAAAAAGCGATAAGGCCGGTCTTATCATTTCGTTTTAGGGCAACATTGGAGAACGCCAGGCAGCTATTGATAGCATAATCCAACAATTTAAGTCCGTTAAAGGGCATTTTCATTACCCTTCCCGTATCAATTATGGAATACACGGGCTGCGACTTTTCATCTTGGTACTGGTTGACCATTAGCCTGTTTTGTTTGGCACTGGCCTTCCAATTAAGAGTACGGATATCATCCCCCCGCACGTAGTCCTTAATTTGTTCAAATTCTTGGGTATGTCCTATCCTACGAATTTTTTTTAGTCCAATTTCCGACAGTCGATTATTAATGGCTAGAAAGTCGTATTGCTGCATTTGAATTATTGAGGGGTAGACGGGAACCATTTCGTCCTTCTGAAAAACAAACTTTCTTTTGATTATTCGTAAAGGGGAGGAGCAAAAGACATTTAAATTTCCAAATACATATTCGCCACGGTCAACGGGACGTACCTTGTATGTGAACTCACCCCTTTGTCCTTTGAACAAAGCCGTTTTATATAAAAAGTCCCTTTTTTGAAATTGTACCGGAAGCTCATCGATTATCATCATAAACGTCTTAAAAGGATAGAAGCTCTCGTAATGAACGGCAATGGGATTAAAATCGCTATTGGATAATTTTCGTGGCGTATCCCTATAGGCCATAACACCCTTTCCTGTGGCATATAGGAGAACCACATCAAAAAGAAAAAGAGCTATCAATAGAAGCAGTAATAACCAAGCAATGGGGTACAAGACTTTAAACCAGTAGGATAGCACAAAACAAGCACATAATAGCGCCAGATACTTGAAAAAGGTATTATTGATATAGAAAGACCGTAAGAACTGCATTTATCTAGGTATTTCTACGCTTTCCGTTATCATTTGTACCACGCTTTCCGTGGTCACTCCTTCCATTTCACGTTCCGGGGTAAGGATTACCCTGTGGTTCAAGACAGGAATCATCGCTTTTTTAACATCTTCCGGAGTCACAAAATCACGCCCATTGATAGCCGCGAAGGCTTTTGCACTGTTCAGCGCAGCAATAGACGCCCTAGGGGAGCCACCCAAATAGAGGTGCGGATGGTTGCGGGTCTTGGAAATCACCTCCGCTATATATTTGAAAATCTTTTCCTCTACTATGATTTCCTGTATTTGCTGTTTGAACTCTAGTAATTCTTTCGGTTTTACTACATCCTTAATTTCACTTTGTGGAAGTTTCCCTTTACGTTCATGATGGGTTTTAAGGATCAGAATCTCCTCATCAAGTTTAGGGTAATCTACCTTAATCTTAAAAATAAAACGGTCCAATTGGGCTTCAGGTAGCGCATAGGTGCCCTCCTGTTCTATAGGGTTCTGTGTTGCCAATACCATGAAGGGCGCATCCATTGCATAGGTTGTCCCATCCATGGTGACCTGCCGTTCTTCCATGGTTTCAAACATGGCCGCCTGCGTTTTTGCCGGGGCACGGTTTATTTCATCGATTAATATGATATTAGAGAATATGGGCCCTTTCTTAAATTCGAACTCCGTAGTTTTTGCATTGAAAACCGAGGTTCCCAAAATATCACTGGGCATCAGATCCGGGGTAAACTGTATACGGCTAAAATCGGTCTTTAAGGTTTTGGCAAAAAGTTTGGCAGTGATGGTCTTAGCAATGCCGGGTACACCTTCTATTAGTACATGGCCGTCCACCAATAGCGACACGATTAAGAGTTCAATAAAATTCTCCTGACCAATAATGACTTTTGCCAATTCCGATTTTATATCGGAGACTGCCTTTTGTAGCCCTTCCAACGGAATACGGTTGTCAAAATTAAAATCATTGGTTTCTTCTTTATTTTCCATCAGCTTTGGCTTTAAATTTTTGTATTAGGGTATTCAGTTTTATGAGTTCACTATCGGTCACTTGTTCTTTATTACGCAATTGCTCCATGTAATTAAAGAGCGATTTAACGGACTCAAAAGATTGCCCACTTCTAGCCGCTAAGTGGGTATAAAAGTCATCTTCCTTTACGATATTTCCTAAATAGAATTCCGAACGCAACCCATCTAAAAAGTAGTTGATTTTATGCTCCACTATCGATTTTTGGTCGCCCTTTTCAAAATACATATCCGAAATGGTCCGTGTAAAGGCAAGGGTCTGATTTTGCAAAGGAACAACTACCGGAACGGCTCTTTGCTTGCGCTTGCCCTCAAAAACGATGTAGATTAGGACTCCGATTAAAGCGGTATAATAGGCCCATTTTAGTTCCTTCGTGTTCAGGAATAGATACATTGGCGAGGTATAAAAAGATTTACCACTTTTATAATGATTGTCGATATAAATATTCTTGGAATCATCCAAATAGGAGAGAATGCCTGTCGTATAATCTTTATTGCTGTCTTTGAGAATAAAATAATTGGTAAAAGCTTCCGGAAAAGTGGAAAGGATGACTTTTCCTTTTCCAAAGGGTTGTGTAATGATGTTAATGTTTGATTTATCAATTTCTTCCTTGTTAGAAAGTTCAGTGACTACCTTTCCTAGCACAACGGTCTTTAGAGTATCAATTTTATTGAAATAGGGTGTATAGGTAGCTTTATTAAAAATTACGCTATCCGCATGCACTAAATTCGGATTTAACAGATTGTGGTTTTGGCTTTGACCTACTTCAAACCCCCCATAAATACTACCAAGATCAAGGTTAAGGGTGTCCAATAACTGCTCTTCGAAGGTTTTTGAGGCTATGAATAAGGTATTTCCTTGGGAGGTCCATTCCAAAAGTGATTCCAATTCGGCCTTATTGAAGATAATGGTATTGTTCACAAAAAAGTACGTTCCCTCTAAGCCTTTGTTTTTCTGTAAGTATTCGAACGGGGGTATGTTTACTTGCTGTGCCTTATCTCCAAACAGTTTGGGGATGATTTGATTAAAGACGTAAGTACCATACGGAATTTTATGTGTGGACACGTAAGATTCGTACCAGTTGATTTCTTTGGGCTTGTTGTATTGAAGTAACATTAAAGCTCCCACAGTGATTAAGGCTATGACGATATAGATGGCTGCCTTTTTACCCATTTTGTACCGCTACTTTTAAGGATGAAAAATTGATTTCCGCTTTCCGATAAGTGCTTTCATCGATAGGAAAATCGCCGTACCATATATATTCGTACAATCGGGTAATTTGGGCGAAGGGTTTATTCAGGACTGTTTTCTCCAGCTCCCTGTTGTAATCGGCATTGGTTTTCTGCAATTCCCAACTAATAAGCTCCTTTTCGTTCAACAGCCTTAAAATGTACAGGTAATAATACCTTATGGCCAGACGGTAGTTTTTCTCTTCCAAAGCTTGTTGAATCAATTTTTGGACATCCTCATTTTTGATTATGTGTTCCTCTTCAGAAAGTGTAACCAGTGCTTGGTTCTTCTTATTGAAGCTCACTGCCCTAGCATTTACGTTGATGAAAAATTTGATTAGGATAAAAACGAGAATCAGTAGTAACAAATAGGGCAAAACTTTTAAAAATGTATTGAAAGCACCAACGGCCTGTTCTACACCAAAAAGCCATTCAAAAAATTGAATTATTAGATTGGACAGCCAATTTTTGAAGGCTATCCACCACTCTGGAGCGGAATTTTTGGCGACTTCATAATTGAAGTCCGGATTTTCCCTAAACGTTTCCAGCTCCCGTTCATCAATTGTTTTTTGGATAAGGGATGCGGTATCAAGTTTTACGCTAATGGTATCATTTTGAGCGACCATCGTCTTACAGAAAAGACTAAAAATTAATAAAAACTTTAACCGATATAGCATATTTAATTTTCGGGGGATTGACCCAAGCGTTCTATACGTTCGTATGTGCCGGTAAAGTTCTTTTTCTCGTTTAAATTGAAATAGATGAAAACACCGGCAACAACACTGATAAGGTTCAACAAAAATTGGCCTAGGGTACCTATGATATTCAGTAGGATATAGATAGGGTCCTTAAAGATATTCATCATGCTTTCCGCATCTACCTCCCCGGAAAAAATACCCATCTTCATCCATTGATAAATGGCGGTAGGTATAGCGAACGCATAGGTGGCGATCACTACGATGATTCCAATAACGAAAAGGGTGGCAAACGTTATCCACCACTCGTCCTTAACCAGCTTAAAACTATAACTATAGGCATCTGACGCCCCCATCCTATTGAACACTAGAACACTAAAGGACAACATTAGGGGTACGTAAAGGTATATTCCTGGAATTATGCAAAAAATTAACCCCACACCCACCGATAGCCCCACCATGATACCGAGACCCAAAAAACTCCAAAAACTTGCATACACTTCTTTTTGAATGGTTTCAAAATTTATGGTACCGCCTCCGTTCGCATATGACTTGATGTAATGGAGGACTGTGGATTGAGAAATGGTGTAAACCGCTACAACCGAGAAAAGGTAGACTAAGGCAATGACAAAAATTACGGCTAGGTTATCTATTTCTGGTTCATTTCCTATGAACAATAAACTAAAGGAATTTCCGGCGTAAAACATGTAAAACACCATGGCCAATATCATCACCAGAAGAAAAGGGCCAACTATCTTAAAATAAGTGGTAAAAAAGGGTTTAAATTCTTTCCTAAGAAATCCAAAAGTATCCGAGAGTATATCCCCTAACTCCCGTTGTTTTTTAAACTCAATATAATCGGTCTTCATGTAATTTTAGTTTCTTGTTTAATTGATTTGGATAAATTACGTAATAAAATAAAATTAGTGCCAAGGAACCTGAAATAATCAGAATGGCCAGCCAGTCCGGCATTTCAGTATGTCGGGTAACAAAACCTTCTAGAAATCCGGCAACAATAAAAAAGGGCACGGTACTCACCATTATTTTCAACCCGTTCTTAACGCCTCTTTTAAACGATTCCAATCTGGTGTACGTTCCAGGGAACAACATACCATTGGCCATGACCAAACCTGCGCATCCGGCAATGATGATGACGGAAATCTCGATAGTGCCATGAATCCAGATAGTCCGAACAGATTCCCATAACAATCCTTGGTCGTAAAAGAAGTACTGAAAACTGCCCAGCATTATTCCGTTCTGCAGCATGACCATTAACGTGCCGACACCGAACATAATCCCAAAGGCAAACGCCATAAGGGCAACACGGATATTGTTTATGGTAATACCTAAAAACATATTAAATTCACCCATTTGTTTGTATACTGCCATGGGGTCACCTTTTTCTATATTTTCCAATGTCATGTTCACGTAGCCATCTCCCAAAATTGACCGTACAAAATCGCCCTCATTGGCCGCGGAAAACGCCCCGACGAAACTAAAAAATGAAAACACAAGAAAGGCTATCAAAAGCTCACGGTGATGTTGGGCGAACATGGTAGGAAATTCCGTCTTCCAAAAACTAATAATTCGGTTTTTGGGCTCCCTTCTGGTCCTATAAATTTTTTGATGCGCCTGTGAGGCTAGAGAGTTTAAATAGAATTCCGTATTGCTTTTTGGATAAAAGGTCTTGGCGTAGCTTAAATGATCTGTAATTTCAATGTACAGGTCGGACAATACATTTGGAGCAATATTCGTTTTGTTAGCCAAAGCGCTTTCAAAAGTAGACCATTTGTCCTTATTTTGCTTCACAAAAGCGGCTTCGCGCATAAGCTTCAGGGTTTATACCAAAGAAACGAAACAATGGAACAATTTCAAATAGAAACTGCCCAAAATATAAGCATTGACCAAAATACGGCACATTTGGGTGACCGTATGTTGGCCTTCATAATCGATACGCTGATCATCATTATTTATTACGTTTTAATGTTTTGGTTTTTGCTGGCATTGGACGTGGAGCCTGGGGATCAATGGGCTATTTATATGGTGATGGCCTTACCGGCTTTTTTATATTACCTCCTATTGGAAACTTTTATGGATGGTAAGACCATTGGTAAGAGTTTCATGCAAATACGCGTTGTAAAGCTGGATGGCACCAAACCTAGCTTTGCTAATTATTTTGTTCGGTGGATTTTACGAATTATAGACGTCTCGCTAAGTTCAGGGGGAATTGCGGTATTTACGATATTAATTCGTGGTCAGGGGCAGCGTGTGGGGGATATTGCTGCCGGAACCACCGTGATAAGTGAAAAAAAACGTGTTTTCTTAAGGGATACACTGTTACGTGAACTACCTTCCGATTATATTCCAAAATTTCCACAAGTGACCGTTTTTAGGGATAGCGAAATGCAAACGATAAAGGAACTCTACGATGGCGCAAAAAGAAACGGTAACCACAACGTAATCCTCTCACTTAGCGAACGGATAAAAAAGGTAACGGACATTTCAACCGAGTTAAAACCTATCGAATTTGTGGATATCGTAATTAAGGACTATAATTTTTACACCCAACAGCTGTAGCGCATGTTATACTTTGTAGTTGATATTTTAGGCACGGTGGCATTCGCCATTTCCGGGGTGTTGGTTGCCATGGAGAAGAAATTGGACCTGTTCGGGGTTTTTATCATTGCTTTTGTAACCGCAGTGGGTGGAGGAACGTTACGGGATTTGTTGATTGGGAATACACCGGTAGGTTGGATGCAGACCCCTGTTTACCTCTTTGTGATATTGGCTACCGTAATCGTTGCCATACTGTTCGTAAACCAATTAAAACACTTTAGAAAATCCCTGTTCTTGTTCGATACTATCGGGATTGGTCTATACACCATGGTCGGTATAGAGAAGGGAATTAGTGCAGAACTCTTGCCAGTAATGTGTATAGCCTTGGGTACGATTACCGCAAGTTTTGGAGGGGTCATACGTGATATTCTTTGCAATGAAATTCCAGTAATTTTTAGGAAGGAAGTGTATGCCACCGTTTGTATTCTAGGGGGTACGATCTATTTCATTTTGATTCAATTTCCAATTGATGAAACGTTTGCCTACATCGCTGCTATTGCAGCTATTATAATCATGCGATTGGTCGCGGTAAAGTTCCGGATTTCACTACCGAATATTTACAGGAGTTAGAGTTTTCCAAAAAAAAAGCGATGGAGACCAAATAGTTCATTGATTTCGAATCATAATTTTGAGGACAATTTATATCATCAACCATCAACTACTCAACCACCTCTGCTTTTTGAATATAAATATTCTGTGAGGGCCAGTCGCCCTTACCAACGGGCTGTCTATTTATTTCGTCCACCACATCCATTCCCTCTATAACCCTTCCAAAAGGGGTAAAGTCCCCGTCCAAATGGTAGGAGCCCGGGTCCGTAACTACAATAAAAAATTCATAAGGTGAGGCCAGCATATGGGGGTTGTTGATTTCACTACTGGGCATGGATACAACTCCCCGGTGGTGTCTATATCCTTTTCTTGTATCCGGTGGTAATAAATACCTACCAATGTCACCTCTTTTCTCAGCGGTTCTTTTATCATCGGAATTTCCCCCTTGTATAATAAAATCTTTGACGACCCTATGAAACTGGGTATTGTCAAAATAGCCCTTCCGTGTTAAGTAGATAAAATTGGCCTTATGGTAGGGGACGTTGTCGTACAACTGAATGACAAAACTCCCGAACTTAGTGGTCATCCGGACCTTATTGACCTCTAAATCTTGTTGATAATCAAAGAAGAAGTCTATGGCATTATCCTCGGTCAGCTCAAATTTTTCTTTCTCCTCTTCTGGTTCTGTGATGGTCATAGCAGTATCTATTACCTTCTCCATTGGAGCATCGGAAGTTTTTGATTTCTTCGGACTATCTTTGCAGGCGGAGAACCAAATAAAGCCAATTAAGAGATAACAAAAGATTTTAATTCTACTCATGGATTTCAACATTTTTGAACAACGAATTTCAAAAATAAAAGATTTACCGCTTCCGGGCGAAGCATCGCATTATAAAATGGCTCCGGAAATCCGTATCCGTGAACTTTTGGAAGGGAAAATTAAAATGAAAAACCCCAGAAAGGCCGCGGTTCTAGCCTTGTTTTACCCGAGTTTTGAAAACAAAACACAATTGCTATGTATTCTTCGCAAGACCTATAACGGCGTACATTCAAATCAGGTTGGTTTTCCTGGAGGAAAGGTGGAGCAGGAAGATAAGGATTTAAGGGCCACCGCTTTAAGGGAAACGCATGAAGAGGTCGGGGTGCACCCAAAAGATGTAACGGTAATCCGAGAAATTAGTGAAATCTATATTCCACCCAGTAATTTTGAGGTGCAGCCCTATATTGGACTGTATAGGGAGCCTCGCCCATTTGTTATCCAAGAAACGGAAGTAGAGCGTTTTATAGAAATTCCGTTAACGGATTTTCTGAAAGATACGAATGTGGTCACCAAAAAATTGAGTACTTCCTACGCAAAGGAAATAGACGTACCTGCCTTTGAATTAAATGGTTATATTGTATGGGGTGCTACCGCAATGATGTTGAGCGAGATTAAAGAGCTTTTGAAACAAGCGTTGTAAAGCAGATTTACTATTTTAGCTTTTATGGGATTATTTAAGACAAACCCTTTTGGGCATAATTTATTTTTAAAGAAATGGCTCATCCGTATTCTTGCGGTGCTCTCCCATCAGCGTTATAAGCGATTTAACAAATTGGAGATTGACGGCTCTGAAATTATTAGAAGCCTACCCGATACCAATGTACTCTTCGTAAGCAACCATCAGACTTATTTTGCCGATGTTGTAGCCATGTTTCACGTATTCAATGCTAGTTTGAGCGGTCGTGAGGATTCCATCAAGAACTTGGGCTACATCTGGCAACCTAAATTGAATATGTACTATATAGCTGCAGCCGAAACGATGAAAAAGAGCTTGCTGACTAAAATTTTAGCGTATGCAGGTTCCATAAGTGTCGAGCGTACATGGCGTGCGGAGGGTAAGGACGTAAACAGACAGGTAAAGATGAGCGATATTTCCAACATTGGTGTAGCCCTGAATGACGGTTGGGTAATTACCTTTCCCCAAGGTACCACTACACCATGGAAACCATTGCGTAAGGGAACCGCCCATATCATCAAAAAATACAAACCCATAGTCGTTCCCGTGGTTATCGATGGTTTTAGGCGTTCGTTCGATAAAAAGGGACTAAGGGTTAAGAAGAAAGGAATTTTACAATCCATGGTCATAAAAGAGCCTTTGGAAATAGATTACGATAATGAGTCCACGGAGGCTATCATAGAAAAATTGGAATATGCTATTGAGCAGCATCCATCTTTCCTAAAAGTTATATCGGAGAAAGAACTTTTAGCCTATGAAGAGGAAAACAAGCAGCGTAAATGGCGGAAGACTTAAAACTCCAAATGCTTTAGCTCCGCGTAGTTTTTGTTCAATTTGCGGAGAAGCAATCCATAAAGCAAGAAGTACACGACACCCATAAAGAGGGTTAACAGTACCCCAAATATTCCTATAGTAAGCATCAGGGTGATTCTGAGCTTATCTTCGGATATGTTTTCTAAACTACTCTTCAGTTCCGGGAACGAATTGGTGATATCTTCGTTGAGGTAGATGCCGATTACCATGATGATCACGGTTACCATTATCATGGACAAAGAAAAGATGACATAGTGTTTTACCGTCTTTCTTGTCTTGATGATTTTTTGCATCAGTTTTTTGGAATCATCCAATACCGAGATTTCCTTAAAACGTTGGTAGAACTGAAAAATGAAATAAAGGGCCACGGCGTATGTCAAAATTGATAGACCCAAGAGGTAATTGGAGACACCAATGTTTTCATACAGCTCCATACCATCTCTCATGGAGGGCAATAGATACAGTAGGTGTGGAAGGGTGAATTCCAAAATACTGATAATCAAAATCCATTTTACAATAGAAGACGACTTTTTCCAAATCATCTTATGAATTTCGGCATAGGATAGTTTTGGTAAATCCTTTTCCTCCTTTTGCCAATGCTTTTTTAATAATTCCAATTCATCCGTCATAATACTAAGGATTCAATATGGTTCTTAATTTTGTTTTTATGCGGTTCATCTTAACACGTGCATTTACTTCAGAAATACCTAAAGTTTCAGCTATTTCTGTATAATTCTTATCCTCTAGGTACATAAATACTAACGCCTTGTCTATATCTCCCAATTGTCGTACCGCCTTATACATCAGCTTTAATTGTTGCTCTTCTGTGTCATCATACTCGTCGGCCTTTATTTTAAAAATAACCGATTCATAATCCTGTGTATCAATTCTTCTTTTGGATTTTCTGTAAAGTGTTATAGCGGTATTCAACGCTACACGATACATCCAAGTACTGAACTTCGCCTCACCTCTAAACTTAGGATAAGCTTTCCATAGTTGAATTGTTATTTCCTGAAACAGATCATTGTGGGAATCTCGGTCATTGGTATAGAGTGTACATACTTTATGAACAATATTTTGATTGTCCTGAAGCTCCGTCACAAATTGATGTTCCAGTTCTTTGTTCACTAGTGGTTGGTAGTTCTACGTAATGAGTGTGGAATAGGTTCTATTTGTTACACCTATTTTTAATTTTTTACTCGATAATCGAGATTAATAAGCTTCGACGCCTGCGTAGAATTTTATTATTAAGTTTCCCTTCAATGAATCGCGGGCTTACCCTAAGGTAGTTACAAAAGAAAAGTTCACATCCTTTACCAGCATTGGTTAAGAACTTGAACTTTTAGCTTTTATTTTTTAATTCCTGTAATCCAGTGCGGGCGCACGGTCTCCTAGCAAGGGAATATATTTAAAGTCAGCCCCTCTTTTTTCCTCGAATTCCTTTTTGGCCTCAGCGATGAGGTTCTGGTTGCTGAATAAATCGATTGCCGTTAAGGTCAAGGTTTTAGCCGCGACCATCATACCCTTATTTCCGATATTTGTTCCTCCGGCGGCAACGGCTTGCCAACTATGGGCAGATGTACCTGGCACCCAAGTAGCAGTACTAAATCCAACAGTTGGAACCACAAAACTAACATCTCCAACGTCGGTTGATCCATAAGCTCTGGCTTCGGTTTTGTAGGGTTGAATATTTTTTGCCGTATTCAAATCTGCCTTTTCTTGACCTAAGCTTTTGGCAATTTTATCGGCAAACTCTTTTTCCTCCGCAGAATAGGCTACACCACCAACTTCAGATAAGTTATCGTGTACCACTTTTTGCAATGTTAGATTTGGTAAGAGCTCGTGTACTCCATTTACAATTTCATAGTCCATCGTGGTACCAGTCCCTAAAGCTCCACCCTCCGCGGCTTTTACGATGCGATCGAAAATGCTTTTCACCACATCCCTACGATTATGTCTGGCATAATAATAAACTTCAGCAAAATCGGGGACCACGTTCGGCGCTTTTCCTCCATCGGTAATGACATAGTGAATACGGGTTTCTTGAGGGATATGCTCCCGCATCATATTTACCATATTGTTCATGGCTTCTACGCCATCCAATGATGACCTTCCCTTTTCAGGAGCCCCGGCCGCATGTGCAGATACACCATAAAAACGAAACTTTGCAGAAATATTTGATAAGGCCGCCGCAGCACTAGCAGCATTCTTAGCACCTGGATGCCAATGTAAGGCAACATCCACATCGTCAAATAGTCCTTCACGCGACATATATACTTTAGCTCCGCCGCCTTCTTCCGCCGGGGTTCCATAAAATCGTATTGTACCCCGCTTATTATTCGCTGCTAACCAGTCTTTTGTTGCTATAGCCGCTGCTGTAGAGGCAGTTCCAAACAAATGATGTCCACAGGCATGACCTGCAGCTTTACCTGCCGATTTTTTCTCAGTCACCGCTTCTTGTGATAAACCGGGTAAGGCATCGTATTCTCCCATAATACCAATTATTGGACTTCCACTTCCGTATTCCGCAATAAATGCTGTGGGAATACCGGCAACACCTTTTTTTATTGAAAATCCGGCGTCGGACAATGTTTTTTGCAATAGTGCGGAGCTTTGTTGCTCTTGATATCCCATTTCGGCCAAATTCCATATTTCCTGTGCTATGGCACTATATTCCTTACTTTTTTCATCAAGGTTTTCCAATACTTTTTTTTCGTTTGTCTGGGAATTTATAGTGTAATTGGAAATTAGTATGGATAGCATTAAGAATATCGTATTTTTCATTTTAAGGACTATTATAGTTAGTTTTTAAATATACTAATAAACCACCTATTTTTTTCCTTATGGTCTTTGATTGTTTAATTTTACCGGATAGATTTAAAGTATGAACATACCACGCACTAGCGCACCTAGAATTGTTATCATAGGTGGTGGCTTTGGGGGCATTGCTCTTGCCCAGAAACTAAGTAAAAAAGAAGTTCAAGTTGTCTTGATAGACAAGAACAACTATCACACATTCCAACCTTTGTTATATCAAGTTTCGACCGGGGGATTGGAGCCGGATTCCATTGCCTATCCCCTAAGAAAAGTACTTATTGGTTATGACAATTTTTTCTTTCGGTTAGCAGAGGTAAAGAAAATTCTGCCTGAGAGCAAATCGATTAAAACATCCATAGGAGAACTTACTTATGATTATCTGGTGCTAGCTACGGGTTCAGAGACCAATTTTTATGGTAATACTGAATTGGAGAAAAATGCGATGGCGATGAAGTCCATTCCCCAATCCCTGAACCTGAGAAGTTTAATATTGGAAAACTTTGAGCAGGCTTTGCTGACCGATGATTATCATGAGCGGGACGCATTAATGAATTTTGTCATTGTTGGTGGAGGACCCACTGGAGTAGAACTAGCAGGAGCCTTGGCAGAAATTAAAAAAGGAATCTTACCAAAGGACTATCCTGATTTGGACACACGAAAGGCTCAAATAAATCTGGTTCAAGGCTCTGACAGATTATTGGATGCCATGAGCGAACAAGCTTCTACAAAAGCAGAGGAATTTTTGGAAAAATTGGGGGTTCAGGTCTGGAAGAATGTTCGGGTCACTGGATATAACGGTAAAACGGTCACTACAAAAACCGATCTTACTTTTGAAACTGCTACCCTGGTATGGGCAGCAGGTGTAAAGGGGGCTACTATTAGAGGTTTGGATGCCGAAGAAATTATTGCCAGAGGTAATAGGCTCAATGTTAATGAATTTAATCAAGTTATGGGTTTTCCTGAGATATTTGCCATCGGGGATATCGCTTGTATGCAGACCGATGAAAATCCAAAAGGCCATCCTATGATGGCGCAACCGGCCATACAGCAGGGAAAGCTTTTGGGTGAGAATTTAGTCCGATTAATCGATGGGAAAGACTTAGAACCTTTTGTTTATAGGGATAAGGGGAGTATGGCCACTGTGGGGCGTAACAAAGCGGTCTGTGATTTGAAGAATTTTAAGTTCCAAGGGGTTTTTGCTTGGTTCGTCTGGATGTTCGTCCACTTATTTTTCTTGATAGGTTTTAGAAATAGGGTAGTGGTATTCGTAAACTGGGTCTACAATTACATAAAATTTGATCGTGAGGCGCGTTTGATTATCAGACCCTACAGGAGAAATTACAGTCAGTTTAAAGATTAAACCGTCATTCCAATTTGTACACCATCGCGTGATAGGGGCGTACTTTAAAAAGACCATCCTTTACATGGGAGACGGCATCATCGTTGGAGAGCAATAATTTTGCTTGGGTATTTTCCAATTCTTCTAAAAATAGCATTTCGCGTTCCTTAGAAAAACTCAGTAGTATGAGGTAGGACTCCTTCTCCAATGTTCGTGTATACGCATATACTTTTTCGTTGTCCGGAGCTAATAATCTATAACGGCCATATACCAGAGTGATGTGATTCTTGCGCAGTTGAACCATTTCCCTAAAATAGTTGAGGACCGAGCCTTTATCACTTTCTTGGGACGCCACATTAATACCTTCTTGGTAATTATTATTTACTTGTATCCACGGTTTTTCTGAGGAGAATCCAGCGTTTTTTGTCATATCCCATTGCATTGGGGTTCTGGCATTATCCCTGCTCGCGTCCTTTTCGTTTTCTATAAAGGACTGTAAATCTCCACCCTCGTTCTGAATAATTTCGTACCGGTTTAGGGTGTTAATATCCTTGTAATCAGCAATATCACTAAACCGGATATTGGTCATTCCTATTTCTTCTCCATAATAAAAATAAGGTGTTCCCCGCATGGTCAATAAGAAGGTCTGTAACATTGTGGCGGAATTGTACCAGTGGGTTTTGGAATCGTCCCCCCATCTGCTTACGCTTCTAGGAAAATCATGGTTGTTCAAGTACATGCTTCCCCAACCTTTTTCAGCGAAAACCGTATCCCACTCCGTATGTATTTTCTTAAATTCTGTCAGCTTCCATTTATCCTTCCTCATTTTAAAAACCTCGTCGCCATCTCTATCCAAACTCATTAAATCAAAATGGAAGAACATATTCAATTCTTCTCGATCTTCATTTACAAATTTAAGAGCATCCTCCAAACCTACACCGGGTGCTTCGCCAACGGTCATAACATCGTATTTGGATAACACTTGGGTATACATTTCATGCAAATATTCGTGTAAACTCGGGCCATTGGCATAAAAAGGAATAAAATTCCCATTATATTTTTCCGGGAGTTCGGGATAGGTGGTGTCTTTTGAGATGAACGGGATGACGTCCATACGAAATCCATCCACACCCTTATCGAACCAAAAACTCATAGCTTCATAAATTTCTTCCCTCAGTTTGGAATTCTCCCATTTTAGGTCGGGCTGCTTCACGGAAAAATAATGAAGGTAATAGGAATCTGTAGGCTTGTCATATTTCCAAGCGTTGCCCTCAATATCAAAATAGCTCCATCGCTCCGGTGGTGTTCCTTTTTCAGCTGGCCACCAATGATAGTAATCGCGATACGGGTTTTCTCTGGACTTCCGCGATTCCTTAAACCAAAAGTGCTCGTCACTACTATGGTTTACCACAAGGTCCATGACCAGCTTAAGACCTCTTTCCTTCATCCCGGTAAGCAGAACGTCAAAGTCTTCCATAGTCCCAAATTCTGACATTATGTTGCGGTAATCACTTATGTCATAGCCGTTATCATCATTGGGAGATTCGTAGACCGGATTCAACCAAATTATGTCTACCCCTAGGCTTTTTATATAATCTAAACGCTGGATGATACCCTTAATATCGCCTATACCATTACCCGTCGTATCTTGAAAACTTCTAGGATAAATTTGATATACAACACCCTCCTTCCACCATGTTCTCTTAAAATTGTTTTCCAATCCTTCTATTTTAACGCTAAATATATTGCTTTGGCTAATAAAAAAAGAACGTGAAAAGGTTTTAGTGGCACTATAACGTTAGAGGTTTTATTTTTTTGGGACTTCAATCGGTCTTAACCGTTAAAGTCCTCCCAAGTGACTTTCAAATTGCTAAAAATTAAAATATCTTATACTAGTTTTTCAACTTTATTAAACACCTCGGGCTATGGAAAAGATTATAGTATGCGTCTGTTTAGCTTTCGTTCAAATTCTTTCTGGCCAGCTTACGGAAGAGCGCCCGAACGACAATGGGGTCTCTCAGAAGAAATTAATGATTGAAGGGCGTTCCTATCCAATATTTTTAAATGGCGAAGAACATAGTGCATTTATAATACGTTATAATATTTCCGAAAGATTAAAATTAGATTTAAACGGTTTTTACGATACCTATTTAATGACCAACAGAATCCGGACAAACCTGACAGGTAAATGGTACATGAACAAAAACTTGTATATTTTTTCAGGGCTAGAGATAGAAATGGAAACTAACAAAAATCCTGAATCCAAACCAATGACGCCACGCGTCGGGTTTATTAGTGGAATGGGTTATGATATAAACGATAACTTTTCCATTGAGGCTAAGGGCAATTTTCAATTGAACAATTCCCCCATGGGTGCCTATGGTGAATATTTCATACCCATGCCTCAGGTTTATACTCTTGGCGGTAAATTCAAGTTTTAATTTCTTGGATGAAACTTGTTCATGACATCTGCCAAATGGGTACGGTCTACATGCATATATACCTCCGTGGTAGTTATACTTTCATGACCCAGCATTTGTTGAATAGACCTGAGGTCTGCCCCATTTTCCAATAGATGGGTGGCGAAGGAATGCCGGAAAGTGTGTGGACTTATGGTCTTATTGAGGTCTATTTTCTCAGCTAAGTCTTTGACAATGGTAAAAATCATTGCCCTTGTAAGTTGTCTTCCCCTCCGGTTCAAAAATAGGATATCTTTAAAACCTTCCTTTACGGTTTGATGGACCCGGATTTCTTTGCGGTAGATATTAATGTACTTTTTATTGATGTTGCTTATAGGAACAAAACGTTGTTTATTTCCCTTGCCGGTCACTTTAATAAAATCTTCCTCAAAGTACAGATCCGATATTTTTAAACCTACCAATTCCGAAACTCTTAGCCCACAGCCATAAAGAGTTTCTAGCATGGCCCTATTACGTTCGCCCTCTGGTGTGCTTAGATCAATGGCCGCAATTAATTTGTTTATTTCATTTTCAGAAAGTGTATCCGGTAGTTTTCGACCTATTTTAGGAGATTCTATTAAGTCTAAAGGGTTGTCCTTTCTAAAATCTTCAAATACCAAATAGTTGAAAAAACTCTTTAAGCCAGATATGATACGCGCCTGTGACCTAGCGTTTACTACCTTGGCAACTTCGTATACAAAACGCTGTACGGTATCCTTATTGATTTCTATGGGGCTTTCCCTTATCTGATTAATTTCTAAAAATGAAATGAGTTTAGAGACGTCCCATAGATAGTTTTTTATGGAGTTAGTAGCCAACCCGCGTTCCAACTTTAAATAATGTTCGTAATCTCTCAAGGCATGTCTCCAATCCATACTTTAAATATACATTATCTCCTATAAGAATTACTTCCTTAATGCTTCTCACGAAGAAATTAAACTGAAACATAATGGAATTTGTCAAGATTTATATCTTCGGAATATAAGTACTAATACATATGATATGAAAAAATTTGTCTTTTTAGCGAGTGCTTCAGTTTTCGGATGTATTTCCATGCAGGCATAGAGCTTTGGTGCCAAAGCCGGTCTAAACGTATCTTCCTTAGGAGAGGATGCAGGGTTCAGTTATGATACCAAATTGGTCTTTTTTTATCTGATAATTAAGAGGGAAACAATACCATAAATCGTTTTCTAAGATCGTAACAGCTTGGACATAGGTCTTACTTTTGAAGCCAATTACCGCTGTAACGAGATTTTTTACTTCCAAGCTAGATTTACTGTCGGCCTTATCAATACTATTGAGGATGTAACCTCAAAGAACAGAGTATTTAAAGTTTCAGCGGTTTATTTTCTATAAGAACCACAAAATGATATGGAAGTGCAAAAGGAAGTTTTCCACTTTTTTTGTTTACATTATGTTGTATCAAGTCAATCACTACTACTATATCCCTTTCCACAACGCTCTTTGGTAGGTTTACAACAAAGATTGCTAGAAGTATTATCAAGCCTCTACTTTTACGCTAATAACCAAACCAATATAATTTTATGAAGAGTAAGTTTGTATTTTTGTGCGCACTTTTCCTTGCTTCTTTGGGACTTCAAGCTCAAGTTGACAGGACTAATTTTAGAGCTGGAATCAATGTAGGTTTAGTAGTTGGGGATTTTTCCGAAGCCTACAGTCTTAATTTAGGACTGGATGTATATCAACATTGGGGCGTTTCTAGGGAGATCGATTTGGGAATCGCAACCGGATTTTCAAATGCATTCGGTGAAAAGCAGACCGTTTCTAATGGTGGGCTCACAATAGAGACCGAGTTTGATAATGTTCAGTTTATACCCATTGCTGGATCCTTAAGAATATATCCTACCTCCGGTTTTAAAATTGGTGGAGACGTAGGCTATGCCGTAGGTATAAACAAAGGAAATGAAGGTGGATTTTATTATAGACCGACTATAGGTTTTGACATTAGTGGTGGAACCACAGAGATCAACGTATCCTACTTTGCTGTAAATGATGAGGTTACCTTTTCCAGTGCGCTACTCGGAGTCTTGTTTTTATTCTAGTGCTAAAAACAATATAAAATACATACTAACGTTTTAGAACAAATCAAAAACAATAATTATGAAAAAATTTGGAGTAATTGCATTTTTCGTTCTAGGAGTTACTTTTTCGGTAAGTGCACAGCAAGGTTTTGCAGTTAAAGCAGGTATTAACAACGTAACCGCTAAGGTAGATTTAGGATCATTTGGAGATGCTTCCGATAGTGAATTAGGATTCTACGTTGGTGGTGGATATAATTTTGAGCTTAGCGATAAGATTGATTTGGAACCCTCTGCCTTGTTAAGTATAGTAAGTGATTTAACATCATTATATATTCCTGTAATGTTCAAATATGAAGTTGTAGAATCGTTTAACGTACAGGCTGGACCACAAGTGAATTATTTATTGGAAGATGTTCCAGATGGTGCATTGGGAATTGATTTAGCCGTTGGTGGTGGATACCAATTCAATGAAAATTGGTTCGTAGAAGCTCGTTACGGATTTGAAATCAGTAGAGGAGGAGATTTCGGTGACGCAGTTGATTATAACACATTGACAATTGGTGCGGGTTACCGTTTTAACTAAACGTCCGTAGCATACCATAGTATAAAAGCGAAAACAATTGTTTTCGCTTTTTTTATGCTTTTATTTTATCGCTATTTTTACCTTATGAAGTTGATTATAATAAATGGCCCTAATCTCAACCTTCTCGGGAAGCGAGAGCCAGAAGTTTATGGGAACAAAACCTTTGAAGATTATTTTTCGGAACTTCAATTTAAGTACAAGGATGTTCAGTTGGAATACTTCCAATCTAATATTGAAGGAGAGCTCATCGATAAGATTCAAGAAATTGGTTTCTCGCATGACGGTATCATTCTAAATGCGGCCGCTTACACGCATACTTCGGTCGGTATAGGCGATGCAGTAAAAGCTATAGAAACTCCCGTTGTAGAAGTACATATATCCAATACGTATAAAAGAGAAGAGTTTCGGCATGTTTCCTATATTTCAGCTGGTGCAAAGGGTGTTATATTGGGCTTTGGTCTACAAAGCTACGATTTGGCGATAAAAAGTTTTCTATAGAAGTTTTAGTCACCTTGGTTCTTCTTTGAATCTAAAGGAGCCAGTTTTACCGTATATAGGTAAACCCCATTGCTATGAAAAGGCCTTTCCTATTGCCATTTGGTATTATTTTCTTGTTATTCATCTCGTGCAGTAATGACGACAATAATTCACCTGCACCGATTCCGGAAGACACTATAAGTCTTGTAAATGCATTTCCGAATTTGGATTTTTCTAGACCTTTAGATCTACAAAGCCCAGAAGATGGCTCAAATAGATTATTCGTCGTTGAGCAGGGTGGGGCAATAAAAGTTTTTGAAAATGACGAATCAGTAGAGAATACTACTACTTTTTTTGATATAGGAAATAGAATTGCCAGTTCTGGGGAGTTGGGGTTATTAGGTCTTGCATTTCATCCAAATTTTGGGACTAATGGTTTTTTTTATGTCACCTACACCCCTTCAAACGACTTAGCCTTAGTTTCTCGCTTTAAAGTTTCTGCGACCAATCCCAACTTGGCAGATATTACTAGTGAGACTGTTTTATTACGTATTCCTCAACCTTTTGATAATCATAACGGGGGGCAATTAGCTTTTGGTCCGGACGGATATTTATACATTTCCTCCGGAGACGGAGGTGGTGCAGGTGACCCGAACGGAAATGCCCAGAATCTGAATAACCTTCTCGGTAAAATTCTTAGAATTGATGTAAATGTACTCGAGAATGGGTTGGAATATAGCATCCCCGCGGAAAACCCATTTGTAGATACACAAGATGCTAGAGCTGAGATTTTTGCCTATGGTCTCAGAAACCCGTGGCGTTTTAGCTTTGATGTTCAAAGCGGGCGGCTGTGGGCTGGGGATGTTGGTCAAGGAGAATTAGAGGAAATCGATATTATACAAAACGGCGGTAACTACGGTTGGAATATTTTAGAGGGAACTAGGTGTTATAATGCTGTCAACTGTGAAAGCGAGGGGACCATAGCTCCTGTATTTGAATACAATCACGATTCAAACGACAAGTCGGTAACCGGTGGTTATGTTTATCGAGGATCATTGGTACCTTCTTTGAAAGGGTTTTACATCTATGGAGATTTTATTTCGGGACGTATATGGGCACTCAGCACGAACCTAGGTGGTAATCTAAATAATCAACTGTTGCTGGAGACCGGACTTAATATTTCATCGTTTGGTACCGACGACAACAACGAGCTTTTTGTGTGTAGCTTTGACGGAAATATTTATCGATTTGAAGAAAAAATAGAGTAAGCTAAGATGCAGGCCGAAGGTATTTTTCTTCCACATAAAAGGTCGCAAACGGTAGGAGGGAAGCGATACCAAATATGATAAAGCGCTTAACGCCCCATTTTTTTTGAAAGCAAACGATTAGCGCAAGGGCTATAAATGCAATAAAGAGTACCCCATGAGCGTAACCGACCACCTTATTTGGTCCCGGAATTTCCGCCCAGTATTTTAAGGGCATTGTAATACCGAAAAGGGCTAAATAAGAAATTCCCTCTAAAATCGCGGTTACTCTGAACGCCTTAAGCATATTTTGAAAGAATTTTATAAATGTGAATAAAGTTAATAAGCTTGTTAAGGGTTTGGATGTGACAGTATCTGAATAATCCTATCAACTTCCAAGCCCTATGAACACCTTACAAATGAATTACCTCGTCATAGGCATCGGCAACGGCCTCCATAACCGCTTCGCTCATTGTTGGGTGCGGGTGAACAGCTTTTAGGACCTCATGTCCTGTAGTTTCAAGCTTCCTACCTAAAACAGCCTCAGCAATCATATCGGTCACACCAGCGCCAATCATATGGCAACCCAACCATTCCCCGTACTTGGCATCGAAAATTACTTTTACAAAACCATCTGAAGCTCCAGAGGCTTTTGCCTTACCACTTGCTGAGAAAGGAAACTTGCCTACTTTAATATCCAGACCTTTTTCTTTGGCTTGTTTTTCAGTAAGTCCGACAGAGGCAATTTCCGGCGAACAATAGGTACATCCAGGAATATTTCCGTAATCCAAAGGCTCAACGTGCATTCCTGCAATTTTTTCCACACAAAGAATACCCTCTGCGGAAGCTACGTGCGCCAAGGCCTGACCTGGAGTAACATCCCCAATCGCATAATACCCGGGAATATTTGTTTGGTAATAATCGTTTACCAAAATCTTATCCCTATCCGTTGCTATTCCAACAGACTCTAATCCAATATTTTCGATATTGGACTTAATGCCAACCGCAGATAATACGATGTCCGCTTCTAAAATTTCTTCACCCTTAGAGGTTTTTACAGTAGCCTTTACACCACTCCCTGAGGTATCGACCGAAGTCACCTCTGCAGAGGTCATTATTTTTATTCCCGACTTTTTAAAGCTTCGTTCCAATTGTTTGGATACGTCCTCATCCTCTACGGGAACAATATTTGGAAGATATTCGACCACGGTTACTTCCGTTCCCATAGAATTGTAGAAATAAGCGAACTCAATCCCAATGGCACCACTACCGACAACGATCATTTTTTTGGGTTGACTTTCCAAGGTCATGGCTTTCCTATAACCGATTATTTTCTTCCCATCCTGGGGTAGACTAGGTAATTCTCTGCTTCTGGCACCTGTAGCAATAATGACATGTTCTGCGCTGTATTCGGTTTCTTTCCCGTCTTCAGCCTTTACGGAAACCTTCTTCCCCGATTTTAAAGTCCCATATCCATTTATGACTTCTATTTTATTTTTCTTCATCAGAAATTGAACGCCTTTGCTCATCCCATCGGCCACGCTTCTACTTCTCTTCACAACGGCATTGAAATCCTTATCAACACCATCTGCTTTTAGTCCATAATCTTCCGCATGCTGCAAATACTCAAAAACCTGAGCAGATTTAAGTAATGCTTTGGTTGGGATGCATCCCCAGTTTAGGCATACACCACCAAGACTTTCTTTCTCAATGATAGCGGTTTTTAGTCCAAGCTGAGAAGCTCTAATCGCTGTAACATAACCACCTGGGCCACTACCTAAAACAATAACATCAAAAGTGCTCATACTTCTATTTTTATGTTGTTAACCCCAACTTCCTCGGGAGCGGTGCAAAAATACAAAATAGGAGTTGAAGGGCAAGAATCATCCTAAATTTAAAAAGTTGCTTTTGTAGATTTATACGAACTTATTCTTTACCTCCAAATTTCATGCGATTAAAGGCCTCTGATTCGCCTTTTGGAATGGATAAGGACCTCCATTCGCCTCCTTTTATCATTTTACCCAATAGTACAATTTGACCAACATGGTTGGGGTAATGGGCCAACTGCCTATTCAAAGCTTCAACTATGGTATGCGATTCATTTCTAATTTTTATTTCAGTATTGAAATTTTTACTATCGATTTGATTTAAGGCATTGAAAAGACAATCCCAACCCTGTTCCCAAGACGTAATGATTTCCGATTTTTTAGTTGAAGGTTCGGAAAACTCATTTTCCCTTTGTCGCCACGGTTTTTCGCCGTCCTCTGTCAAAAAATTGGTCCATCTGCTCAACATATTACCCGCCATGTGCTTTACGATTTGGGCAATACTGTTATCCGTTGAGGAATATTTCCATAATAATTCTTCATCGGAGAGTTGTTGGAATGTTTTATCGCCTAGGGTTTTGTAACGTTCAAATTCCAACCGGACACTTTGGATATAATTCTCTAGGTCTAACATATTTTAAATAATTCCTAAAAAATAAAACTTCCAAACGATAATCCCTAGCGGACTACCCATTTGGAAGTCAAAATATTAGTTTTTGTAATTTACTTTGAATCTGGCACAAAATCTAGTGCCACTCCATTGATACAATGTCTTTTTCCAGTAGGGGCAGGGCCGTCGTCAAAAACATGCCCTAAATGTCCACCACAGGTGGCGCAATGCTCTTCGGTTCGCTTATATCCAATTTTATAATCCACATCATATGCAACATTGCCCTCAATTTCCTGGTAGAAACTGGGCCATCCAGTACCTGAATCGAATTTTGTATCACTTTCAAAAACTGGTGCGCCACATGCTGCGCATACATAAGTACCTTTCTTTTTATTATCCAGCAGTTCACTAGTGAACGGATTTTCAGTCGCTGCCTTTCTTAGTACATAAAATTCTTCATCCGTTAGTTGTGCCTTCCATTCGGCCTCAGTTTTTTGAACTGGAAATTCTTTAGTCGTTTCCGTATTACTTTCGGAAGCCATATCCTTTTCTTGGGATACTCCCTTACAACTGGTCAGTACTATCAAAATCACTGTTAAAATTCTCAAAATCATAATCGTATTTTTTTCTTTTTAGACGTTTTTGCAGAGTAATCATTTCAAATTTAGACTACTTACACAAAAGATTCTGTTAAGGTTTACCAAATATGAGAGGATAGCGTAAAAAAAAGCCCCGTCTTAAAGCGGGGCTGAAATCGTTCTAGACTTTTTTATCAGTCCAACTTAATTTTACTCACTTGGTCTTCTGAAATGCCTAAAGCACCCATAACAGAATTTATATTGGACGTATCCAATTTACCGGATTGCGCCGATTCTGCCGGAAGAACCGCAATACGGAAGACTTGATTATCCGTATCGCCCGGTTGTAAAGTCTCCAAGTCAAAATCGGACTCCAAGAAAATATTAACATCAAAAAATGTGAAGTCGTAATTATATTGTAGTAATCCTTGGTCCAGAATTCTTGTCTGTGGCAGTAGTCTCCATATATCCACAGGCTCCCCGTTACCATCTTCTGTTTGGTCCCATAATAGATAGACTAACACTACGTCGGTTTCAAAAACTTCTACGGTTTGTGGGAATTCATAAAAAATCGAATATTCGTTCGAAATATCAAAGGTTCCTTCAATGTCTATTACTTTCCCTAATATATTAATACCGTCTTCGCCATCTATACCATCGCGACCGTCAAAACCGTCAAACCCCGGAGGGCCTTGAGGTCCTTCACAGGACAGTAGAAATAGAGTTACGAATGCACCTAAGATTAAATTGAATTTTTTCATGTTATATTGATTTTTCGGATTTACAGATGTTTATTATGGACTTCATTTCAAAAAGCGTTCCAATTTTTAGTATTTTAGAAATTATGTAACAATCAATGGAGTTGAGGAAACCAAAATACAGTAGTTAATTCAAAGTTGATTAGATTTACGCCAAAATTATAATACCTATGTCCAAAGTTATAGTACACTCACTGTTCACAGATTTTGATATTAACCTCTTCAAAGGTGGAAAACACTATCGATTGTATGATAAATTAGGTTCCCACCCCATAGAAATAGATGGTGAGAAAGGAACCTACTTTGCGGTTTGGGCTCCTTCAGCAAAGGGTGTATCTGTAGTAGGGAACTTTAATAGTTGGAACGAAAATGAGCACAAACTCAATGTAAGATGGGATTCTAGTGGTATTTGGGAAGGTTTTGTTCCAGGAGTAGGACATGGTGAGATTTACAAGTATAAGATACAGTCGCATAATAATGATATATGGACCGAGAAGGCCGACCCTTTTGCCAGATTATGTGAACATCCCCCAAAAACGGCTTCCGTAGTCTGGAATGCAGCATACAAGTGGAAGGACAAAGATTGGATGGGATATCGTAAAGAAAAGAACGGTCTGGATAGGCCCTATTCCGTATATGAAGTGCATTTGGGTTCTTGGAAAAGGGACAAGGATAATAATTTCTTGAGTTATAAAGAGTTGTCAAAGGACCTTGTTGCATATGTAAAAGAAATGGGCTATACCCATGTGGAGTTCATGCCCATTATGGAATATCCCTATGATCCCTCTTGGGGATACCAGCTAACGGGATATTTTGCGCCGACGTCAAGATTCGGTTCTCCAGAGGAGTTTAAATTGTTAGTAGATACCTTTCATCAAAATGATATAGGGGTAATTTTAGACTGGGTACCTTCCCATTTTCCAGAAGATGCCCATGGGCTTGGATTTTTTGATGGGTCGCATCTTTATGAGCATCCGGACAGAAGAAAGGGATATCACCAGGATTGGAAAAGCTTAATTTTTAATTATGGGCGCAATGAGGTTAGGGCGTTCCTGATCAGTAATGCCTTGTTCTGGTTGGAACAATTCCATGTAGATGGCCTTCGTGTGGATGCCGTAGCGTCTATGCTTTATCTGGATTATTCCCGTGAGGATGGTGAATGGGAACCTAATATGTACGGTAATAATGAAAACTTGGAGGCAATGTCCTTTATAAGGGAGCTGAACCAAGAAGTTTATTCTAGCTTTGAAGGTGTACAGACAATTGCGGAGGAATCCACCGCTTTTACCGGGGTTTCTAGACCGGTAGAGTTTGGGGGATTGGGTTTTGGGATGAAATGGATGATGGGTTGGATGCATGATACCTTACAGTATTTTAAAGAAGACCCAATTAATAGAAAATACCATCAGAACGACCTTACCTTTAGTATGACCTATGCTTTTACGGAAAACTTTATGCTCCCGTTCTCACATGATGAGGTAGTATACGGCAAACAATCTTTAGTTTACAGAATGCCAGGCGATGAATGGCAGCGCTTTGCTAATCTAAGATTGCTTTTTGGATATATGTTTACGCACCCGGGAACCAAACTAATGTTCATGGGAGGTGAATTTGGGCAAACCTCAGAATGGAATTTTCAAAAAAGCTTGGATTGGCACTTGCTACAATATGACGGTCACGCAGGTATTCAGCAATTTGTAAAGGATTTGAACCAAATTTATAAGAACTCACCCGCGCTTTATGAAAAGCAGTTCAGTCAGGAAGGATTTCAATGGATAGATTACAGCGACCATGAAAATTCGGTGTTAACTTATATCAGAAAAGGCCACGATGCTAAAAACGATTTAATCGTAGCCTGCAATTTTACTCCGGTATTGCGGGAAAATTATAGAATTGGCATACCTAAAAAAGGAAGAATCAAGGAAATTTTAAATAGTGATGCGGCGCAATATGGTGGCGCCGGCAATCTGAACCCAAGCGTAAAATCTTCTACCAAGGCATGGCATGGGCATAAAAAGTCCATAGAAATCACCATTCCTCCACTCGGAATTGTTATTTTAAAGTAGTATTGCTTGCCTAAATCGTTATAGTTTGTAATTGCGCTGGTAATATTTCGCAATTAGGACTGAATGTGTTTTTTTTGCTATTGCTAAAAATAAAACTGCATGATTACAAATACCGAACTGGAATATAAGGGGAACTTATCCCCTAACCATATTGTAAAGTTTAAGCAGGACACGAACAAAATTTACTTCACCACGGAGAACGGAGTTATTTTGGAGATTACCGTTCTTAGGGGAAGCGTTATTCGCTTCAGATACGCTACAAACTATGTATTCGAACCCGATTTTTCCTATGCCATAGACCCTGAGGCTACTTTAGGTTATAGTATATTGGAGATTGTAGAGAACGATACGGAATACGTCGTGCAAACGGCACGCGTTCATATTTTGGTCGATAAGAAAACCTTGCGCACACAAATATCCGATTTAAATGGAACCATAATTAATGAGGACGAAATTGGATTTCATTGGGAGGAGAATTATGAATACGGAGGGAATACCGTAAAAATGAGCAAAATTACCCAGACCGGAGAAAGCTTCTACGGGATGGGGGACAAAGCTACCCACAGTAACTTGAAAGGCAAGAGAATGCACAACTGGGTTACGGATCAGTATGCTTACGGCAAGGATCAGGACCCGCTGTATAAAGCCATTCCGTTTTACGTGGGATTGACCAAAGGAACGGCCTATGGTGTTTTCTTTGACAACAGTTTTAAGACTCATTTTGATTTTGCACATGAAAGAAGGAATACTACTAGTTTTTGGGCGGACGGTGGTGAGATGAATTATTATTTCATATATGGCCCCGAAATGTCCAAGGTGGTTTCTAGTTATTCTAATTTGACCGGAACCCCTGAACTTCCTCCTATGTGGGCATTAGGATACCACCAATCAAAATGGAGCTATTACCCGGAGAGCAATGTCAAGGAAATAGCCAAAAAATTTAGGGATTTAGATATTCCCTGTGACGCCATATACCTGGATATAGATTATATGGATGGATTTCGATGTTTTACTTGGGACAAGAACCACTTTCCGAATCCAAAACGAATGATTGATGAGTTGGAAGAAGATGGTTTCAAAACTGTCGTTATGATCGATCCGGGAATTAAAATTGATAGGGATTACTGGATTTATCAAGAAGCCCTAGAAAATGATTACTTCTGTAAACGTGGGGACGGACCCTTAATGCAGGGGAAAGTATGGCCTGGTGAATGTAATTTCCCCGATTTTACGAATCCGGAAGTACGCGAATGGTGGGCGGAGTTGTACAAAGAATTTATGTCGGACATAGGCGTCCATGCCGTTTGGAACGATATGAACGAACCGGCGGTTATGGAAGTCCCTTCCAAAACAGCCCCTTTGGACACAAGACATAATTATGATGGTCACCCATGTACGCATAGAAAGGCACATAATGTTTATGGTATGCAAATGGTAAGGGCAACCTATGAAGGGGTAAAGAAATATGTATATCCCAAAAGACCTTTTGTAATTACGAGAGCGGCCTACGCCGGTACCCAGCGCTATTCGTCCACCTGGACTGGAGATAATGTGGCGACATGGGAACATCTTTGGATAGCCAATGTCCAAATGCAACGTATGTGTATGAGTGGTTATTCGTTTGTTGGTTCAGACATCGGAGGTTTTGCCGAACAGCCTAATGGCGAACTATTCGCCAGATGGGTACAATTGGGTGTTTTCCACCCTTTCTGTCGGGTTCACTCAAGTGGTGATCACGGAGATCAGGAACCTTGGTCTTTTGGAACGGAGATAACCGATATCGTAAGGAAATTTATAGAGATTAGATACCAATTGATGCCGTATTTGTATACTATGTTCTATAAGTACAGCAAAGAGCAAAAACCGATGCTACAGGCCTTGGTCCTTTTTGATCAAGAGGATACGCAGACGCATTTCAGGACCGATGAGTTTATCTTTGGCGAGAAAATTTTGGTCTGCCCAATTCAGGAACCCAACGCCCAAGGCCGTAGAATGTATATTCCGAGAGGGAAATGGTATGATTATTGGACCGATGAGGTTACGACTGGCGGCAAGGAAAAATGGGTAGAGGCTGGTTTGGACAAGCTTCCAATTTATATTAAAGAGGGAGCCATCATTCCAAAATATCCGGTTCAACAATACATCGGTGAATTGACGATAGAGGAACTTGTGTTGGATACCTATTATAAAATGGGTGTTGAAACGTCGGAGGTTTATGAGGATGCCCAAGATGGATATGATTACAAAAAAGGAAGATATTCATTGCGTAATTTCAAATTGACAGGGAAAGAAAATTCTTTAACGGTACAGCAATTTAAGGACGGCACATATATGACGGATTATGAAACCTTTAAATTTGTTTTTCACGGGCTTCCTTTCAAAATTGGAAAAATAGAAGTGGATAATGAAGAAGTCGCTCTAAAGTCAGTGAGGCCCAATGGCGACAATAGTTTACATATAGACAAAAACTTTACTGTATTGCACATAACGGCGAAATAATTATTTTGTAATTTTCGATGCTAAATACTATTTAAAATGAGAAAGTTATTTATTATAACCCTGCTTTTTATTGGAGTAGCGGCTTGTAAAACAAATCCCTTTACGGGACAAAGAACACTGAATTTTTATCCAAATAGTCAAGTTTTCCCAATGGCTTTTGCCCAATATGATCAATTCCTGCAGGAAAACAAAGTAATTACGGGTACGAAGGAGTCGCACATGATTACCAAAGTTGGGCAGCGCATTTCTTCGGCTGCCGAACGTTGGTTATCAGCTAACGGCTATCCTGGTTATTTGAGCGATTACAAATGGGAATATAATTTGGTAAAGGATGAAACGGTGAACGCTTGGTGTATGCCGGGAGGTAAAATTGTTTTTTATACCGGAATACTTCCTATTACGCAGACCGAAACCGGGGTCGCGGTGGTTATGGGCCATGAAGTGGCGCATGCTTTAGCGGATCACGGTGCGCAGCGCATGAGTGCAGGTACCTTACAGCAGATTGGTGCGGTAGCGGGGAACGTTGCCATAAAGGATCCTGAAAAAAGAAATATGTTCAATCAAGCGTACGGTATCGGTTCGCAGGTAGGGCTAATGTTACCTTTTAGTAGAAGTCACGAAACGGAGGCAGACCGTATTGGATTGCAGATTATGGCAATCGCAGGATATGACCCTGCTGAGGCAGCTGAGCTTTGGAAGCGTATGAAGGCTCAAAGTGGGGGGCAAGCACCTCCTGAGTTCTTAAGTACTCACCCGTCTAACGATACACGGATCAACAATTTGACGGTATGGGCTCCCGAAGCAAAGGCAGAGGCGGAGAAATTTGGGGTCACTAAATTTCAGTAGACATTTTTCTTATTAATCGTATATTTAAAGCCGTGGTCAACTGACCGCGGCTTTAATTTTTTTAGATGACCAAAACAATTGCCCTAAAGGGTAGTAAAAAGCTTTTGAACGCTTGGGCCTTTTATGATTGGGCAAATTCTGTATATAGTTTGGTCATAGCCTCCGCTATTTTTCCAATTTTCTATGGCGCCTTATTTCGGATTTCAGAAATTGAAAAAGTAACCGTTTTTGGAGGAGAGATTGCTCGGGCACCATTAATCAGTTATGTTACATCACTTGCATTTGTTTTCATTGCCATAATCACACCTTTGGTGTCGGGAGTGGCAGATTATTTAGGGAATAAGAAAATATTCATGCAGTTCTTCTGCTATTTAGGCGGAATCTCCTGTATTGGCCTGTATTGGTTTTCCTTGGAGAACATTTATTTTGGTTTGGTTTGTTATTTCTTCGGTCTAGTGGGTTTTTGGGTCAGTTTTGCAATTAATAATTCGTATTTGCCTGATGTAGCTTTTCCGGAACAGCAAGACAGCATAAGCGCAAAAGGATTTTCCCTTGGATATATAGGCAGTGTTATCCTACTACTTTTCAATTTAGCCATGGTAATGAAGCCGGAAGTTTTTGGAATTACTACGGATGAAGCTGGCGTGGCAGAAATCAAGGCAATGAAATACTCGTTCATATCGGTGGGTATTTGGTGGATAATTTTTGCACAGTATTCATTTTACCATTTACCCAAGGGTTATAAGAAGGATGGCGCAAGAAAGAATATTATACTGAATGGATTCAAAGAACTAAAGGGAGTATGGTTTCAATTAGGCGAAGAAATAAAATTAAAAAGATATTTAGCTGCTTTTTTCGTCTACAGTATGGCGGTACAGACGGTTATGCTGATTGCCGCTTATTTTGGTGAAGAGGAAATAGCCTGGGGTTCTGATAGCGAACGTACCACGGGTCTTATTATAAGTATCTTGGTCATACAGCTAGTCGCTATTGGAGGAGCAACGGTTACGGCCTGGGCATCAAAGAGTTTTGGTAACGTTAAGACATTGATTGTGGTCAATGCCTTATGGATAGTCATTTGTATTTATGCTTATTTTTTAATAACCCCAACTGACTTTTATATAGCTGCTGGTTGTGTGGGAATCGTTATGGGGGGCATTCAAGCACTCTCCAGATCTACTTACTCTAAGTTTTTGCCCAAAACAACGGATACGACCTCATTCTTTAGCTTTTACGATGTTGCCGAAAAAATAGGTATTGTCATCGGAACTTTTCTGTACGGTTTTGTGGCACAATTTACAGGTAGCATGCGAAACGCCATTATATTTCTGGGCTTGTTTTTTTTGGTCGGAATGTTACTGTTGATTCGAGTGAAGGAAATAAAAAAGCCCCTTTAAAAAAAGAGGCATTCCAGTTGCTGATTGTTCGCTATTTTGATTATTATCCTTTTGATATATCTCCGGAACCGGAAGTTTTGGTATCCAATTTTTCTGGATTTCCCTTGTAAGTAATATCGCCTGAACCGGAAACTCTTGCCTTTAGCATTTTATTTGCGGTTACTTTGATATCCGCGGAACCGGAAACCGTAGCATCTACATTGTCCGCTTCCATATCGAAAGCTTTTATATCTCCGCTTCCTGAAATAGTAGCTTCAAAGTCTTTTGTTCTTCCTGAAAAGGTAATATCACCTGATCCCGACATACTGGCCTCTACAGAATTTGCATTCACATCTAACGTTATATCGCCGGAACCGGACATCGCTGTGCTGAGTCTATCAGTTTTGATGGTGGTCTTGCCCACAATATCCCCTGAGCCAGATAGCGCAACGGAATTGATGCTTTCTACGGGTACCGTAATTCGAATACCACTGTTCCAATTTGAAGGTTTAAGATTAACTCCTTTTTCGGTCTTAATGACCAGCTTACCATCTTTTACTTCAGTTTTTATGTATTCCAATAAGTTGGATTCCCCTTCCAAGGTCAATTCTCCTTCTTGACCATCCACCAAGTCAACATCAAACCAACCTGATACAGAAACAGCATCATAATTTCCTGTAGTACGGTCAATCGTTACTTTATCCCCGTTACCTTTTATGGTTTTTCCCCATTGTGCCGAGCAGGAAATGGTGACTAATAATAATAGTGTTAAGGCTCCTAAATTTTTCATTGTGTTAATTGTTTTAGATTGTTATTTTTTAGTAAAAGTTATTCCTCCGTATTCGCTATTTAATGTAATCATATTTCCACTTCCATTGCTTCCATAATAACCTTCGTAATGTTTGGAAGATGATTTTTCCGTACTTATGTTCATCTCAAAATCGTTTTTGCCGCTAACCCCAGCATAATCCGTTGATATATTAAAGTTAAAATGATAGTCGGGATTGTAACCAATTTTTACTCCGGTATAATCGGTTCTTATAGATACGTTTCCTGCATCTGGGGCGAGTTCATCGATTCTAATGGATCCGTAATCCGCCACAATGTCCACATTACCATGAATAGTGCCCAATTTAATCGTAATATAATCGCCATTTCCTTTAACATTATTCGCTTCTTCGACCTCCATAGTGCCGTAATCACTACTATAATCCAGGTTTTCCATTTTTCCTATGCTCGCATTGGTATAGTCGGCATTCACCTTTAAATCTCCCGCTTTGTCAATAGTAAAACCGGAGTAGTCGGCCTTGATTTCTCCACTATTTATATAACCAATGGTTGATTTGGAAGTATAGTCAAAATTAAGTTGATTGTTTCTGCCTTGCAGTTCCCCAATCTCCAATCTTCCATAGTCGCAATTTATTTTTGCGTGGCCATCTATGCGGTCCAATATGATATTGCCATAATCATTATTGAGGTTTAAACTATTTTTAATGGGCACCTTTATGGTATAATTGATCTGCATATTTACATTATTGTTCTTTCCCCAATTCCATCCCCAACTTCTGTTCTTTTCACCATAGGTGGTTTTGGCATAGACCATACTGTTAGAGGCCTCAAAATCTACAGAAATTTCATCCAGCTTATTTTGGACTTTTTCTTCGTTGTTGCCATTGGTCTTAATATGTACTTCGATGACCACTCTATTTTCATTCCAAGAAGTTAGGGTGAGATTACCGTAATTGTTGTTCACTTTTAGAAGTGCATCGGAATTTACGTTAAACTCTTTTTTAATCGTTTTTTCCTTGGTGTACTTCCCTCTGATTTTTCCATCATTTGCCGTTATCAATGCCGGACTGATTAGCAATAATAGAAGGGTATATTTAAATAGTAAAGTTTTCATTTGTATATTTTTTTTAATTGGTCAAATGTAATTCGCCATAAATCTGTTTGCTATAAGGGATCAAATTATCTCCTGGCTCATTTCATCATTATGATTTTTTAAATTTTTAATTGTTTCGATTTGACTTAAAACATCGTTCAATAAGTCGATTCTTGTTTGAAAATTGGTAATCATTGCACTCAGGATGAGCTTGCTATTACCTCCTTTTAAAAGTTCCTGTTCAAGTTTATTATAATCCAATTTCAAATCCGCAAGCTGTGCCATAGTATCCGAAATTATTTTTTGTGTTTGCGGAGAACTTTCGGCTTCCAACTCCTTTACCTGTTCTTCGATAAGGCTGGCAAAATAGAATTGTGCATTGGATACCTCCGGAGAAATTTGCGCTAAGCGCTCCTCAATAGTTGGTTCCGAAAACAATTGGCCAAAAACGACTCCCAACAAAAGGGCGATGGATGCGGCTATAGAGAGTGGTTTCCACCAAATAAACTTCTTACGGTTAATCTGGACAACACCATTAGAGCTTTTAAGTTTTTCCAAAAACCTTTGCTGGTGTCCCGTATTCGGCTCTTCGGTGTCAAAGCTGCCTCTCAGTTCAGCGAATAATTTCTCTAAATTATCTTTTTCCATCAGTTTTCAATTAACATTTTTTTTCTTAAACTTTCTTTTGCCCTAGAAATGGTGGTTCTGCAGTTTGCATAACTCATATTCATAATGGCCCCAATTTCCTCATAATCATACCCCTCTATTAAATGTAAGGTCAAAGAAATTCTGTAATTATCTTTTAAACGTTTCATGGTTTCCATCACTTTTTGAGCCTTTTGATCAGTAAACACATGATCCGAAGTAATTCCGTCATTATCTTCGACCTTGTACATTATATCTTCGAGGGCAACTTCGTTTTTTTTACGTTGCTTTCTATAATGATAAATACTTCTGTTTACCACAATCCGTTTTAACCAGGCCCCGAATGCAACTTCACCTTTGAAAGTATCCAGTTTCGTAAACGCGTTTAAAAACGATTCCTGCATAACATCTTCCGCTTCGGCGCTATTCTTTACAATGCGTAAGGCCGTATTGTACATGGCCTTGTAATACCTGTTGTAAACTTCTAGCTGTGCACTTTGATTTCCGTCCATGCACGATTGCAATAATGCATCAATATGTACTTTTTTCTGGCTCAAAAAGCGATTGGTTTGTCTTAGAGATAACCCAATTTACAGATTGTTACAGTTTGATGAAAAAGATTTGATGTTAATCATTTTATGTGCATAGCTTATTGGAGCTGATGGAATGAATTTCACTTTCAATCAAGGTTGGCACAAGAATTGAAATATAGAGTATGATAAAAAGTGCTATTTGCCAATATGTTCTGTGCGTAGGGCTTTAAACTTATTTTTTTAATTTTTATAAAATGAACTCATCTGTTGTTTTAATGACAGAATGACCGATATATAGTAGATGGGAGATTCTAAATTTGCAAATTTTGACAATATGTCCTTACAAGGAATTGATGAAGAATCCGAGTTGATTCCATTGTTAACTCCGGAGGACGAAGAACAAATGAATAGTGAAGTATTACCGGAAACCTTACCGATTTTACCTTTGCGTAATACCGTTTTGTTTCCCGGGGTAGTAATTCCTATTACAGCGGGGCGGGATAAATCTATTCGTTTGATAAAGGATGCCAACAATGGCTCCAAGGTAATTGGCGTAGTTTCCCAAAAGGATGAGGAAACCGAAAACCCAGATGTTAAGGATATAAATACTTTGGGAACCGTCGCTCGCATTCTGCGGGTATTACAAATGCCAGATGGTAATACTACCGTAATCATTCAGGGCAAAAAGAGGTTTGAAGTGGCTGAAGTGCTTACTAAAAAACCTTATTTGACGGCTACTGTGAGAGAGACGAAGGAGATAAGGCCAGATAAGAATAGTAAGGAGTTTTCAGCGATAATCGAGTCAATTAAGGATTTGGCACTCAAAATTATCCGAGATAATCCCAACATTCCAAGTGAGGCTTCTTTCGCCATTAAAAATATTCAAAGCGATTCCTTTCTTATCAACTTTGTTTCTTCCAATCTTAATTTGGATGTCAAGGCCAAGCAGGAACTGCTGGAAATTGGAAATCTCCAGGAGCGGGCTTTGGCCACACTGAAGTATATGAACGTGGAGATGCAGAAGTTGGAATTGAAGAACGACATACAATCGAAAGTTCGTAGCGATTTAGACCAACAACAGCGGGAATATTTCTTACACCAACAAATGAAAACGATCCAAGAGGAATTGGGTGGGGTTTCTTATGATGATGAGCTAGAGGAGATGCGTGCTAAGGCCAAGAAAAAGAAATGGGGCAAGAAAGTTAAAGAACACTTTAACCGCGAATTGGCAAAAATGCAGCGGATGAATCCGCAAGTAGCGGAGTATTCCATTCAGCGTAACTACTTGGATTTAATTCTGGACTTGCCATGGAACGAGTACTCCAAGGATAAATTTGATCTGAAACGTGCGGAAAGAATTTTGGACCGTGACCACTATGGTCTAGAAGATGTAAAGCGAAGAATTATTGAATACCTGGCGGTTTTGAAGTTGCGGAACGATATGAAATCTCCAATTCTTTGTCTATATGGCCCTCCTGGTGTGGGTAAAACTTCTTTGGGCAAATCGGTGGCGGAAGCTTTGGGAAGGGAATATGTCCGTATTTCACTCGGAGGGCTTCGTGACGAAGCAGAAATTAGAGGCCATCGAAAAACATATATCGGTGCCATGCCAGGGAGGATTGTTCAGAGTCTAAAAAAGGCGGGTACATCTAATCCTGTTTTTATCTTGGATGAAATTGACAAACTTTCAAGTAGCAATCAAGGTGACCCCTCTTCCGCCATGTTGGAAGTTTTGGACCCAGAGCAGAATAAAGAGTTTTATGATAATTTCCTGGAAATGGGCTACGACCTCTCTAAGGTCATGTTTATTGCAACGGCCAATAATCTTTCGACCATACAACCTGCTTTAAGGGATCGAATGGAAATTATAAATGTGAGTGGTTACACGATTGAGGAAAAAGTGGAAATCGCTAAAAAACACCTATTGCCGAAACAGCTTAAGGAACATGGGTTGGACACCTCGCATATTAAAATAGGAAAACCGCAGTTGGAAAAAATCGTTGAAGGTTACACACGCGAATCAGGTGTACGTTCTCTGGAGAAACAGATTGCTAAAATGGTAAGGTACGCGGCAAAATCCATCGCTATTGAGGAAGAATATAATATTAAAATCACGAATGAGGATGTTGTTAAAATTTTAGGTTCGCCTAAGATGGAACGCGATAAGTATGAGAACAATCAAGTAGCTGGAGTTGTAACCGGACTGGCATGGACCAGTGTTGGGGGAGATATCCTTTTTATAGAATCTATTTTATCCAAGGGTAAGGGTACCTTGAGCATTACCGGTAATCTAGGTAAGGTAATGAAGGAGTCCGCTACCATTGCCATGGAATATATAAAATCCAACGCGGACCGATTTGGTTTAGATTCTTCAATTTTCGAAAAATATAACGTCCATATCCATGTGCCGGAAGGAGCTACTCCAAAAGATGGCCCTAGTGCAGGGATAACCATGCTCACCTCATTGGTGTCTCTGTTCACACAGCGAAGAGTAAAGAAAAGCTTGGCCATGACAGGGGAAATAACCCTACGTGGCAAGGTCTTGCCCGTAGGAGGTATAAAGGAGAAAATTTTGGCTGCTAAGAGAGCTCGAATAAAGGAAATTATACTTTGTGCGGATAACGAAAGGGACGTAAAAGAGATTAAGGAATCCTATCTAAAAGGTTTGACTTTTCATTACGTAAAAGACATGCACGAGGTCATAGATATAGCGCTGACCGATCGCAAAGTCAAGAATGCCAAAAAACTATAGTGAAATTAGAGCCTGTCCCCGTGTGGATAAGTGTTAATTCTCCCTACTTTTATTAAAACTGAAATAAATTCAGCATAAATGAAGAAAATAACTATAGCTGTTGATGGCTTTTCCTCTACGGGAAAAAGTACCCTTGCCAAGCAACTAGCAAAAGTTCTGGGATATGTCTATGTGGATACAGGGGCTATGTACAGGGCCGTTACCTTATTCGCCATGCGCAACGGTTTAATTGGAGGGGAGCGGGATAATATTAGCGCTTTGATAAAACTATTACCTAAAATTCAATTAAAATTTAAGTACAACGAAGCATTGGGATTTTCGGAGATGTATCTCAACGGTGAAAATGTTGAAAAAGAAATTAGAACTTTGGATGTTTCCAAAAACGTGAGTAGGATTGCTGAAATTGAACAAGTGCGCTATAAGCTTGTAGATATGCAAAAGAAAATGGGCAAGGAAAAAGGAATAGTAATGGATGGTCGTGATATAGGTACCGTTGTTTTTCCTGATGCTGAACTTAAAATCTTCATGACCGCTTCTCCAGAAAAAAGGGCTCACAGAAGGTACAAAGAGTTATTGGATAGAGGTGAAAATGTAAAATATGTGGATGTATTGGAAAATGTCGAAAAAAGGGATTATATAGACTCCAACCGAGAGTTTTCACCGCTAAAAAAAGCCGAGGATGCCATTGAATTTGATAATAGTGATATGGGGCTGAAGGAGCAATTTGAGCGTATCCACAATTATGCATTAAGAGTAATTGAAAAGCAAGAATAAAATTCTTCTTAGGCGTGCCTTTATTGGAAATGCATATAAAAAAATGCCGCTGAATAATCAGCGACATTTTCTATGTCTAATTTAGAACTTCTTATGGATTTGGAATCACCAACACTTGATCAGGATGAATAACATCTGGATTACTCAGGATATTGGTGTTAGATGAGAAAATCTGCTTATACTTCATAGCGTCTCCATAATAGTGTTTAGCTATTTTACTGAGTGACTCACCACTTTTTACTACATGCCTGTGATAAACAGAACTATCCTCAACGGTTATATTTGCTTTTATATCAGATGGATTTTCACCTCCAACAGCTTTAATTTTATCCCAAATTAAATCCTTTTCATAAGGTGTTTTTGCTTCTCCTTTAATTTTTAGTACACCACCTTCTTCGGTAACCTTTCCGTCTTTTATACCTAATTGCTCACCAAGGTCCAAAACCCCTTGGTACTTTGCTTTAACGCTCATAATACTGTTTTTAATGGTTAATATTTTAATGAGTGAAAGATAATCATATTTGGAATGATTTCAATTAAAAATGTGGTAAAGTCTATACGCTGAATCGGGCTAGTCATTCAATTGTTTGTTAATAAAAAATTTAGTTGTATTTTTGCACTCCTTTTTTGGCAAACTATTTGGAGAGAAAAAGGATTGATAAAAAGACGTAATAACTACTTCTGTAACAATTGTCTAACTCCAATACATTTACAGAATACAAATTTTAGGCTAATAGAATGGCTGAAGAAAAAAAAGAAGCTGAAGCGGTAGAAACTGCAACGGCAACAACTGAAACTACGGAAGTAGTTCAAGAAACAAAAGAACAGGCTCCTGTTCAAGATCCAAAAGAATTTCTAGAAAACTTTAATTGGGAAAAATACGAGCAAGGTATTGAGCGTGTTGATGATTCCAAACTTAAAGAATTCGAGGAGTTGGTTGCCCAGAATTTTGTTGATACTGCAGATGAGGAAGTAGTAACCGGTACAGTGGTATATCTTACTGAGAGGGAAGCCATCATCGATATCAACGCAAAATCAGAAGGAGTTATCTCCTTGAACGAATTTCGTTACAATCCAGATTTAAAGGTTGGTGACAAAGTTGAGGTTCTTATCGACATACGTGAGGATAAAAGCGGTCAATTAGTACTTTCACACAGAAAAGCTCGTACGATTATGGCTTGGGACCGTGTGAATGCTGCGCATGACAAGGAAGAAATCGTAACTGGTTTTGTAAAATGTAGAACCAAAGGAGGTATGATTGTGGATGTTTTCGGTATCGAGGCATTCTTACCAGGTTCACAGATAGATGTTAAGCCTATTCGTGATTACGATCAGTATGTAAATAAAACAATGGAATTTAAGGTGGTGAAAATCAACCATGAATTCAAAAACGTTGTTGTATCTCATAAAGCGCTTATTGAAGCGGATATTGAAGAGCAGAAAAAGGAGATTATCAGCCAATTGGAAAAAGGACAGGTACTGGAAGGTATTGTTAAAAACATTACTTCCTATGGTGTCTTTATCGATCTTGGAGGTGTTGATGGTCTTGTACATATTACGGACCTTTCTTGGAGTAGAATCAACCACCCGAACGAGGTTGTTGAACTAGACCAGAAATTAAACGTTGTAATCCTTGATTTTGACGAAAATAAATCTAGAATACAATTAGGTCTTAAGCAATTGGAAAAACATCCTTGGGAAGCCCTAAGCGATGAAATAAAAATTGGAGATAAGGTTAAAGGTAAGGTAGTCGTAATTGCTGACTACGGTGCATTTATCGAGGTTGTAGAAGGTGTTGAAGGTTTGATACACGTATCTGAAATGTCTTGGTCTACGCACTTGCGTTCCGCTCAGGATTTCGTGAAGGTTGGTGATGAAGTAGATGCAGTGGTATTGACCTTAGATCGTGAAGACCGCAAAATGTCGCTAGGTATCAAACAATTGACGCCAGACCCATGGACGGATATTACCACTAAATATCCTGTAGGTTCTAGACATAAAGGTATCGTCAGGAATTTCACCAACTTCGGTGTCTTTGTAGAATTGGAAGAAGGTATTGATGGATTAATTTATATCTCGGACCTTTCTTGGACCAAGAAGATTAAACATCCATCTGAGTTCACCAATGTAGGTGATACTTTAGAGGTTGAGGTATTGGAATTGGATGTAGAAGGCCGTAAATTAAGTTTAGGCCATAAGCAAACCACTGAAAATCCTTGGGACAAATACGAAAAGGAGTTTGCCTTGGATACGGTTCATACTGCTAGCATCACAGAAATTGTGGATAAAGGAGCTACGATAGACTTTAACGAGGATATTACGGCATTCGTTCCTCAACGTCACTTGGAAAAAGAAGATGGTAAAAAGCTAGCAAAAGGCGAAGAAGCGGAATTCAAGATTATTGAATTCAATAAAGACTTTAAGCGTGTTGTTGCCAGTCATACCGCCATTTTCCGAGAGGAAGAAAAGCGTAATGTAAAGGCAGCCGTTAAAAGACAAGCTGCTTCGGCGGATGAGGCTAAACCAACTTTAGGTGATGCTAACGATGCTTTACAAGCATTAAAGGATAAAATGGAAGCTGCTGATTCTAAGAAAAAGAAAAAGTAATTCGATAATATCCAATAATCTAATATGATTACAGAGCCCCGACCGATAAGGTTGGGGCTTTTTGTTTCTGGGAAGTTACTGAACATTATTTGAGAGAATTCCCTATTTTTGTCTTGCTAAAATGTGGATGGACTAATATGGGTCAAAAAGTACTACTTTCCTCAAAAGAAATCAATATCATCCTACATCGTTTGGCTTGCCAACTGCTTGAAAATCACTTGGATTTTAAAAATACGGTTATCATTGGAATTCAACCAAGAGGAATTTATGTAGCCGATAGACTGTGTAAAATCTTAAAAGAGGAATACGGTATAAAGAAAATAGACCTAGGCTTTCTGGATATCACTTTTTATCGGGATGATTTTAGAAGGGGCGATAAGACTCTGGAGGCGACCAAGACCAAAATAAATTTTCTAGTTGAAGATAAGAAAGTTGTACTTGTGGACGATGTCCTTTACACCGGGAGAAGCATCAATGCCGCTTTAACCGCTTTGCAGTCCTTCGGGAGACCTTCCGAAGTAGAATTATTGATATTGATAGATCGCCGGTTTAGTAGACACTTGCCCATACAACCCAATTACAGGGGAAGGCAGGTAGATGCAATTGATGACGAAAAAGTGAAGGTTCTTTGGAAAGAAAACGATGGTAAAGATGTCATATATTTGGTTAATAGGTAGATAATGAGCGAATTAAGTGTAAATCACTTGCTGGGTATAAAATATTTAAAGGAGTCGGATATTCAACTCATTTTTGAAACTGCGGACCACTTTAAAGAAGTTATTAATCGTTCTATAAAAAAAGTCCCCTCTTTAAGGGATATCACTATAGCAAATATATTTTTTGAGAACAGTACCAGGACCAAACTTTCCTTTGAATTAGCAGAAAAGCGGCTGTCCGCAGACGTGCTTAATTTTTCGGCAAGTCAGTCTTCGGTTAAAAAAGGAGAAACCTTAATAGATACGGTCAATAATATACTCTCCATGAAAGTAGATATGGTGGTTATGCGCCATCCAAACCCGGGAGCAGGTATTTTCTTGGCGAAACATGTTAAGGCTTCTATCATAAATGCTGGGGATGGGGCACACGAACATCCAACCCAGGCCTTGTTGGATTCGTACAGTATCCGGGAGAAATTGGGAGATGTTTCTGGAAAGAATGTGGTTATCGTTGGAGATATCCTACATTCGCGAGTAGCATTGTCCAATATTTTCGCTTTGCTTCTTCAGGGTGCTAATGTAAAAGTTTGTGGACCAAAAACCCTCTTACCTAAACACGTAACTTCTTTAGGTGTGGAAGTGGAGACCAATTTGAGAAAGGCTTTGGAGTGGTGCGATGTGGCAAATATGCTGCGGATACAGAATGAAAGGTTAGATATTAGCTATTTCCCCACGACTAGGGAGTATACCCAACAATATGGTGTCAATAAGGCGTTATTGGACAGCTTAAAGAAGGAGATTGTTATCATGCACCCAGGTCCGATAAATAGAGGGGTGGAAATAACCAGTGATGTGGCCGATTCCAAGCAATCCATTATATTGAACCAAGTAGAAAACGGAGTCGCTATTCGCATGGCCGTGATTTATTTATTAGCTTCTAAAATCAAACAATAGTATTATGATTTTTGATAGAGATGGCAATACCACGATAGTTTATCAGGAAAAAAAGGACCTAACAATTTTTCTTAAAAATTTAGAAAAGGAATATCCAAAACTTAAGAACGATAATCTTATTATTAATCTTTTTTCTTTTGAACAACTAACTTCCAATGATGTAATGGAATTTCTTCAGATTTCCAACCAACATAGGGCTAATGATAAATCCTTTGTTCTGGTAACAGAAAGGGTTTCTTATGATGAGGTGCCAGAGCAAATCGCAATAGCGCCGACTCTTCAAGAGGCAAAGGATATTATTGAGATGGAGGAGATTGAAAGGGATTTGGACCTGTGAAATTAACTATTCTAGGTTGTTACGCAGCTACACCAAGAACCTTGACCAACCCGACGTCCCAAGTCTTGGAAATCAAGAACCACATGTTTCTTGTGGATTGTGGAGAGGGCACCCAGGTTCAACTACGTAAGCATAAAGTAAAATTTTCTAGAATCAACCATATTTTCATTTCCCACCTTCATGGAGACCATTTTTTTGGACTTCCTGGTCTGATATCAACATTTAGGCTTTTGGGCAGGGAGAAAGAGATGCATATTTATGGGCCCAAGGGAATTAAGGAAGCCATTACCTTATTGTTAAAGTTGGGGGATTCTTGGACGAATTATCCGCTCCGCTTTCATGAACTCACCTCCAAGGACGGCGAGGTAATCTATGAGGACACAAAGGTAAGTGTAGAAACAATTCCCTTGGATCATAGAATTTACACAAACGGTTTTCTATTTAAAGAAAAGCTCGGGGAGCGTAAACTGAATGTTGATGCAGCTGTAAAGTACAAGATTGATAAGGCTTATTTTCAAAATATTAAAAATGGTAAGGATGTAGTACTCGATACAGGTGAGGTGATTTCTAACGCGAATCTTACTTTTGATCCACCTAAGCCCAAATCCTATGCTTTTTGTAGCGATACGGCCTATAAACCGGATATTGTTCCGCAGATAGAGAAAGCTACTGTACTTTACCACGAAGCAACTTTTTTAGAGTCCGAAGCACATTTATCCGCAAAGACCAAACACGCAACTGCAAAAGAGGCTGCTACCATTGCTAATGCTGCGAGTGTAGAAAACCTGATTCTAGGTCATTACTCTACTAGATACAAGTCGATTGAATTGTTTAAAGAAGAGGCATCAGTTATTTTTCCAAATACCCTTTTGGCGGAAGATGGTAAATCTTTTGACTTTTGGTAATCAGTCTTGCGCAACCTTATTCCAGATCATCCATCTATTTAAAAAACAAAGGATGAGAATTATTTTATTCATAAGCGTTTTCAGCATTTCCCTCATTTCTTGCGAAAAGGAAGATAATGTTGTTGCAAACTTTAGTGGTAAAGCTCTCGTAGGCACATGGAGTAGAGTAGATGAAATACCTAGTGGGCTCTCAGAGGCAGATTTCAGGTATTTTGATATGAAAACCACACAAATTTTTAGAATTGATGGAAGCCATTCCTACAAGGTAGATTTTTATGGATTTAAAGACGAAAATCCAAATGAAATTATAGGACAAACGGAAAATACGGGATCTTTTGAAGTTAAATCGGATAGTGTTTTTATTAGGGCTTTTGAGAATACCTCATGGGAAAGTGGATTTAGCTCAGAGCCTACGACTACAATTTTAACAGGGGAAACTTATGGAAGTAGGTTCGAAATTAATGGCAAAACCCTAACTTTATTTTATATTTCCTATCCGGCGGATGCACCAGTGGCTAAGCAAATGAGTTATCAAAGAGTGGACTAACAAAATAGACTTTGAGTCCACAAGATTTCTATATATAAAGACCCCAAAGGTTGCCAAAATCTTTGGGGTCTTGTTATTTTTTTACAGAACTTTGAGTATCTTACTTTCTTAGACAAATAGATGCAGAAAGACTTAGGGAATTACAGAAAATCTTACGAAAAAAGTGCGTTGATGGAAGATTCCATATCGGACAATCCGATGCAACTTTTTCAAAAGTGGTTTTATGAGGTGGAAGATTCAGAGGGGGTAGATGAACCCAATGCCATGACCGTTAGCACAATTGGTAAAGATGGCTTTCCAAAAAGCAGGGTGGTTTTATTGAAAAAGTACACTCATGAGGGTTTCATCTTTTATACCAATTACCAAAGTGAAAAGGGGCAGGCCATAGCTGAAAATCCTAGCGTATGTATTTCATTCTTTTGGCCCAACATGGAACGTCAAATTATAATAAAAGGGAAAGCTGAAAAAGTGCCTGAGAATATTTCCGATGGATATTTTGAATCCCGACCCGAAGGCAGTAAACTTGGAGCCATTGTATCGGACCAAAGCAGTGTAATCCAATCACGCAAAGTTTTGGAAGAGAACCTGAAAAACCTTGAAAAGAAATATGCAAATCAAGAAATAAAAAGACCTGATTTCTGGGGGGGATATATCGTCAAACCGGTCTCTATTGAGTTTTGGCAAGGTAGGCCTAATAGACTCCATGATCGCATACGATATACGCTTGAAGAAAATTTTGATTGGAAAATAGAACGTCTAGCTCCATAATCTATTACCGCTACTATGAAGAACTTACTTTTAATGCGACATGGAAAGTCCTCTTGGGAACTTAACGTAAGTGATTTTGATCGACCTTTGAAACAAAGGGGTATAACGGATGCACATCTAGTGGGCTCCCATTTAGCCAAGGAAAATTTAGCAGTCGATTTTGCTTTTTCCAGCCCAGCCAATAGGGCATTACATACCGCTATGATATGTCTTAGGAATTTAAAATATCCGATGGATAAATTTAAGGTTGCACCGGAACTCTATGATTTTTCAGGTAATCAGGTAGTCGATTTTGTTCGTAGTCGCCCAAATAACTTAACTACTATCTTAATTTTTGGGCATAACCATGCATTTACACAAATCGCTAATTCCTTTGGAAATGAGCATATAGAGAATGTACCCACAAGTGGCCTTGTGCATATAAAATTTGAGGAAGAATCCTGGGAAATGATAAAGAAGGGGTCAACGATAAAAACAATTATTCCAAAGGCATTAAAATAATGGTAAAGCATAATAATCAGTACATAAATAGAGAAATAAGTTGGTTATGGTTTAACGAACGGGTTTTGCAGGAGAGCGCCGATAAGAATGTTCCTTTAATAGAAAGACTTCGGTTTTTAGGTATATTTTCTAACAATCTGGATGAATTCTTTAAGGTGCGTTATGCCACAGTGAAGCGCATCGTCGAGGCCGGAAAAAACGGTAAAAGCGTACTTGGAGGAGAGAAAGCCAAGGATTTGCTGGAGGAAATCACAAAAATTTGTATAGATCAGCAAACTAAGAGCTTAGATATTTTAAAGCAAATCGGAGAAGAGCTTGAGGAACAGAATATTTTCATTCTTCAGGAAACTGAACTTACCGATAATCAAAAAGAGTTTGTTAAGAACTACTTTTTGCAGCGGGTTAGCCCACAATTGATGACCATAATCCTAAACGATCTTACCCGTTTCCCAACGTTGAAAGATACGGCCGCTTATCTCGCGGTGCGTATGGTCTTAAAGAGCGGTAGTGGCAAAAAGGAAAAGCGTTATGCACTAATAGAAATTCCCAAAGGAATTGATCGTTTTATCGTTCTACCAAAGGAAGGGGACAGGAACTATATAATTATTTTGGACGACCTTATTCGCTATTGTCTGGACAGTATCTTTACCATGTTCGAGTACGAAGCTATTTCTGCTCATATGATTAAGATTACAAGGGATGCCGAATTGGACATGGATAACGACCTGAGCAAGAGCTTTATAGAAAAAATTTCTTCAAGTGTAGAGCATCGAAAAGTTGGCGATCCCGTACGTTTCGTTTATGATAAGAGTATAGGTAAGGACACGCTTCTCTTCCTTCAAGAGAAAATGCACATTGAGGATACAGATAGCGTTATACCGGGTGGACGATATCACAACCGACGTGATTATATGGGATTTCCAAGTTTGGGAAGGCAAGATTTACTTTATGACAGAATAGTGCCTTTGCCAATAAAGGGCTTAAGTATGGAGGGAAGTATACTCGAAGAGATTGCTAAAAAAGACTATCTTCAATATACGCCTTATCATACTTTTGCTTACATCCTTAAATTTCTGAGAGAAGCCGCCTTAGATCCAAAGGTAAGGAGCATTAAAATCACTGTTTACCGCCTTGCTAATGATTCCCAAGTTGCAGCTTCCTTAATCAACGCAGTAAAGAATGGTAAGCAGGTCACGGTGCAAATAGAACTTCAGGCCCGTTTTGACGAACAAGCAAATATTGAGTATGCAGAACAGCTCCAGGCCGAGGGCATAAAACTTATTTTCGGCGTGCCTGGATTAAAAGTACATAGCAAGATATGCGTTATTGAGCGTGAAGAGGATGACGAAATAAAGAGGTACGGATTTATAAGTACGGGGAATTTTAACGAATCTACGGCCAGAATCTATACGGATTATACCTTATTTACGGCCCATGTGCCAATAATGAAGGAATTGAACAAGGTGTTCGATTTTTTCGAGACTACTTATAAAATTAATAAGTACAAGCACTTAATCGTTTCTCCACATTATACCAAAAGCACTTTTACGAAGCTTATCGATAATGAAATATCTAATGCCATTGTTGGAAAGGAAGCTTACATTAAAATCAAAATGAACAGCTTTACTTCCTATAAAATGGTAGACAAATTGTACGAAGCCAGCAGGGCCGGAGTTAAGATTCAGCTCATTATTAGGGGTATCTGTTGTTTAGTACCTGGAGTTAAGGGCATGAGCGAAAATATAGAGGCCATAAGTATCGTAGATAAATTTCTCGAGCACACACGACTTTTCGTTTTTGCCAATGATGGTAATCCAAAGGTTTATATTTCTTCCGCTGACTGGATGACACGTAATCTGGACTACAGGGTAGAAGTAGGCTGCCCAATATATGATGAGGATATAAAGCAAGAGTTGATGGACACCTTTGAAATATGTTGGAAGGACAATATGAAGGCACGGCTGTTTACGGAGAAACAGGATAATGCTTACCGAAAGACAAAGGGACCAAAATACAGGTCACAGTTTGCAACTTATGATTATTATCTTGAAAAGTTGAAACAATAAACAAAGCATTAAAATGCTCTTTTATCCGTGAATACTTTCTTGGCTGCCTAGTTTTTTCATGATTTCGGCCTCGAAGTTCAATAGGGCTTGCCATTTGGCATCCACTTCTTCACGGTCTCCGTATTTGCGGGCAAACTTTAAGAACATAGTGTAATGGCCCGCTTCACTCACCATAAGCTTGTAGTAAAAATTCGCCAGTTCTTTATCCTTTAACTCTTCGGATAATAGTCTGAAGCGTTCGCAACTGCGGGCCTCTATCAAAGCTGCATATAAAAGCCTGTGCACTAGTTGCGTAGATCTACTACCGCCCTTGGGGAAGAATTTGATGAGCTCCAGGACATATTCATCTTTCCTGTCCCTGCCCAAGGTCTTGCCACGAGCAATAATTCTATCATGAACCATTTTAAAATGTGCCATTTCCTCTCGGGATAAGGCAATCATTTCTTCAATCAGCTCGGTATATTCCGGGAAGGATACAATTAGCGATATGGCTGTGCTTGCCGCCTTTTGTTCACAATAGGCATGGTCTGTAAGGATTTCATCAATATTTTTTTCAACGATATTCACCCACCTAGGGTCCGTAGGAAGTTTTAAGCCCAGCATGTTTTCTTTTTTTCAAAATTAGAAAGAAACATAGTAATGCAAGCGATAAATTTTATAGAATACACTGCCTGTAAATATTTTAAAGTATTTTAGATTACGATTGTAATGCACGATTAAGGATAAAATGAACTTTTAATTTATTTTCAGCTGATGCAGATTTCCACCTTTGATAAGATATTAGGATTCGTATTTACAGGCTTGTTCGGTTTAAGCGCTGTACTGCAATATAATGACCCTGACCCTATTTTATGGATTGTTATTTACACTTCCGCAGCTGTAGTATCTCTTCTTTTCGCAATGAATAAGATTAACAACAAGGTGCCTTTACTTCTGGGTATCTTATGTTTTATCGGGTTCACCTATTTATACCCGTCTAATTTTCAGGGCTTTGATTTGAACGATGGTGATATTAAAACCGTAGAGCTCGGTAGGGAAGCTTTTGGACTTTTAATTATTGCGTTGGTCTTTTTCTGGTATGCACTTCGCCTAAGAGGCAAGTTAAAGATCTAGGTCAAATTCTTTGCGTAGTAAATCTATTGCCGGATTCTTCTCCCGCAGTTTTTCGTATTTTTCCTCTGGAGTGAAAGCGAATTTTTTGGCACTCTCTTCATTCACCGAGATTTTTAGTTGAATAAAGTGGTTGTTGAGCTTTGTTCTCAAGTATTTCATCAATTCAAAACTTTCACGTTCTATTTCCTTTTTCATAGTACCGTTTGGTAATTCGATACATATGGTAAAGTTTTCCTTAAGTTTAGGAATATCTGTATTTAAATTAGAAGCCAAAATCTTTTGCCCCTTATCGTCAATCTGCTTCACAAAATCTGACCAATGCGTTTGCAAAGCCTCCTCATCGAACTCATCCTTAGGTAGGTCTTCTTCGTTTAAAACGACCTCGATTTTATTTAGCTCATGCTCCTTTTTTGCCTTCAAACTGGAGATGGACAAGCCGGAAACTCGTTTGGAGGGCGCAGAGATATTAATTTTTGGTTCAGCTAACGCTTCCTTTGCTATTACTTTTTCAGTAGTAGTGGTGGTCTTAGACTTGTTTACGGGTTCACTTGCATAGCTCACAGGATGGGATGCATCTTCTTTTACGGTCTCTTTCCCTTCTTGCCTTTCTTTAACGATAGGAGCGTGCTGTTCAGCTATTTTTTTAAATTTCTCGGCTCTTTGTTCGGGGACGGAATTTATTCCGCTAGCAGGTTCGGAAACGCTCCCAGAAGCCTCGGATATCGTATTTATTTTATCCGGGGCATTTTTGTAAAAGGCGGCAGGAGCTATAAAATCAGTAGTATGATGGTGAAACGCTACGGATTCAGGATTTTTTTTTCACCATCAAAATCGATGGAGGCAAGTTTCATCAGTGTAAGCTCCACCAATAGTCGCTGGTTTTTGCTGGTCTTATACTTCAGGTCACAATCATTGGTAATTTCCAGTGCCGTCATTAAGAAATTTACGGAGGTTTTCTTGGATTGCTCCAAGTAATTCTTTTTTGGCTGCTTCACCGACCTCTAAAAGTTCAATTGTATCTTGATGTTGACATACCATCAAATCCCTAAAATGCGAAGCCAGTCCAGATATAAAATGATGTCCGTCAAAACCTAGGGATAGCGTTTTATTAAATAGTATTAATAATTGAGGTATCTCGTGATTCAAGATGAGGTCTGTCGTCTCAAAGTATGTGTCATAATCCAAGACGTTTAAATTTTCGGTCACGGCTTTTCTTGTGAGGGATGCCCCAGAGAAACTCACCACACGATCGAATATGGATAGCGCATCACGCATGGCGCCATCGGCCTTCTGGGCGATGATGTGCAGCGCATCCTCCTCCGCATCAATACCTTGGTTTTCTGCAATATATTTTAAGTATTCGGCCGCATCCTTTACCGTAATCCTTTTAAAATCAAAAATTTGGCAACGGGAAAGGATGGTAGGAATAATTTTGTGCTTTTCCGTGGTTGCCAAAATGAATATGGCGTGTTTTGGCGGTTCTTCCAGGGTTTTTAGGAAGGCGTTAAAGGCCGATTGCGAGAGCATGTGCACCTCGTCAATGATATACACCTTGTATTTGCCTACCTGTGGTGGTATACGAACCTGATCTATAAGACTACGAATATCGTCAACGGAGTTGTTGGAGGCGGCGTCCAACTCAAAAATATTAAAGGCAAAGTCTTCGTCCGCACTTTCCGTACCATCGGAATTTATTCGTTTGGCCAATATGCGGGCACAGGTGGTCTTGCCCACGCCTCTTGGCCCACAAAATAGAAGCGCCTGTGCTAAATGATTTTGCTCTATCGCATTCTGCAACGTATTGGTAATGGACTGTTGCCCCACAACATCCTTGAAGGTTTGTGGTCTATACTTACGCGCCGATACGATAAATGGTTCCAAAATGTTATAGCTTATGTACTTCTACAAATATAAAAATAGCGGTGTAGTCTACTATACTTTTGAAACGGGAATACTCCTTAGTTATCAACAATTGCAGTACATTTGCGACCAGCAGGCCACCTTATCGCGGTTCGTTTTTACGAAATGAGGAAAGTCCGGACACCATAGTGCGGTATAGCGGGTAACGCCCGTCCGCCGAAAGGCGCGGACAAGTGCAACAGAAAGCAAGTACAGTTCGGCTGTAGTGAAATCAGGTAAACTCTATACGGTGAAACGTCATGTAAATCGGTGTTTGAGGGCTGCACGCCCGAGCCGATGGGTAGGCGGTTAGAGCTTTTGGGCAACCAAAGGCCTAGATAAATGATAAGGATCCGCTCCGGCGGAAACAGAATCCGGCTTATGGCCTGCTTTTTTATTAAGATGTTTAGTCTTTCAATTACCTAATCGAAACGATTTACTTGTTTTAAGTAATTTAAAAAACACTAATGGGAAAATGTCCTTATTGTAATAAAAGTGCAGGAATATTTAAAAAACATCACAAAGAGTGTGAGGAAAAATACAATAGAGCAAAAGCAAATATCACAAAAACTGCAACAGAAAATTTTGAGGACTTGAATAATCTCAATTTTGACCAATTAAAAGAATTAGCGAAAGAGTCTTACGTATCCGAATCTGAATATCAAGACATAATTTCTGAATCATATTTAAATGTTCTTGACCAATATCTAGACGATGGCGTCTTGTCCAAAGAGGAAGAAGATAGACTCGAAAGTTTTATGAAAAATTCGAATTTATCTCAAGAGGTATTTGACAAAAATGATTCGTTAAGCAAAACAGTTAGAGCTTCAATTTTAAGAGACTTGTTAAATGGAGACGAAATAAAGAACAGACTTAAAGTAAATGGGAATCTACCGTTCAAATTTCAGAAAAGCGAAAACCTAATATGGCTTTTTCAGAACGTGGAATTATTTGAGCAAAGAATAAAAACGACTTACAAAGGTGGTTCACAAGGATTGAGTTTGCGTATCGCGAAAGGAATTTATTATAGGACAAATAGCTTTAGAGGTCACCCTGTTAAAACAACTAAAATTGTTCCTATTGCGACTGGAATAGTTGCGCTGACAGAAAAGCATATTTATTTTGCAAGTTCAATCAAGAATTTTAGAATTAATTACAACAAGATTATAACAATTGACCCGTATTCAGACGGAATTGGAATAACCAAAGATGGTGTTACAGCAAAACCGCAAGTTTTTAAAAATGTTGATGGATGGTTTTGTTATAATTTTATCAAAAATATATCGGAATAAAAACTACTCAAAACAATGACTATAATACATTGTGGCTGAAATTCCTATTTGGAATCTTAAGCCAATTTTATAAATTTATGGTCACTGCGGAATAACACTCGGATACCATTCTATAGGTAAACCAAAGCCAAGGCCGCTTGGGCCGGTCAACTTCGGTTTTTTGATTATAGCTTTTAAAAATGAAATCTAATTACGACAATTAGAACTTTTTTTCTATTAGTCGCGAAGCCTCTAGAGAAGAGTCCACGATGATGTTAAAATTTATTACCCCTAAAACCAGCTCGTCATCGGTGGTTATGACCTCCACTTTCCATTGTCCCTGTTTCACATTGTTTTTATACGTATATCCTCTAAACCCATCATCTCGACCTCCGGTTATTTCATAATCAATATCCTCCACAAGCTCCCATTCACCAAGGCTTTCATTGTATAGTTTCCATCGGTGCACTATCGATTTTTCAAGGGATGTTGGCGCAAATATCGAAGAAAAAATATATACGTTTTCACCCGGTCGATAAATGAATTCCGTCCTGTGATCCCTCCAAAAAACGAAGGAGTCATCCCTTTCATACTGCACAAAATAGTTTCCATTTTCTGTTCGAATATTGTGGGCCACAATTCCGGTATCCAATGCCAGCGGAACAGGGGGTATAAGTTTAAAGAAATAGAAAGAGTTTATCAGGCCGTAAATCCCGACAATAAGACCCAATAATTTGCCCAAGTGTACCTCGGCCCGTGTACTTGGACTTCTAGTGTAAATAATTACGATTAGAGTTAAGGTACAGCCCAAGCTTATGAACCCGGAAATCAAAAATACTTTGGTGCTCATTTCCGCAAGGAACACGGGAATCATAAAAGTGAAAAAAGTAAAGCTCAGAAAAAAATAGACTCCAAATTGCAAGTACTTGTTGGAAATCCTTTTTTTAAGAAACTCATTTGCAATGAGTAATGCCAGTAACATTACGAAAAAGGCTACGGTTTTGGACAATGAGACGCTTCTAGAGAAATAGATGACATATGCACTGGAAAGTGCCCCAAAGAAAAATTGAATAGCCAACGGAAGATATTCTACATAGCGGTCCAAAAAAGTATCGGTCCATTTACCATCGTCCGCCAAATTATACAGGTAAAGTGTAATACTCAGATTGGTCATATGTAAACATAGCATGACCAGATCATAGGTGCGGTCTATGCGTCCAAGGGTAAGTGTATCAAATATGACCCCACCGATAAAAAATAGGATAGGGGCATATTTTTGATGACGTCTAATAAATGCCCGAAAAGCACTATTTCTATACCGGACCAGCGTTCTTTTCATATTTTAAGGAAGGAAGAAAGGGATAAATGTAAACGAATAATTGATTGAAAATTAACTTAATCAACTCGTTTTTATGCTTTTGGTAATACCAAGCAAAATATTACCGGTTTTGGTGAACGATAAAAAGTAATTGGTGTTAGTTTTTGAAAAAACTAAAAACACTCCCACCATATTTTCGGGAACGCTCAAAATTGGAGAGGTGCTCTAAGTTGGTGTGTTTGGAGTGCTCGATGATCAAGACGCCATCTTCCAACAGCATTTCGTGCTCAAAGACCAATTTGGTTAGTTTCTCAAAATTGGAAATCTCCATATCATAGAAGGGGTCCGCAAAAATAATATCAAAGTGTTGTGCATTTCGGCCCAGAAACGAAAAAACATCACTTTTTAGGGTTCGTATGCCCAGTTCTAGGTCCGCAGAAATTTTGTTCATGTAGTTGATGCAACCCATATGGGTATCTATGGCAAGAATATCTTCAACCCCTCTAGAGGCGAATTCATAGCTTATGTTCCCAGTTCCCGCAAAGAGGTCCAGCACTTTTAAATCGGGAAAATAATAGCTGTTGTTCAATATGTTAAATAGGCCTTCTTTGGCCATATCTTTGGTAGGCCTAACAGGCAGGTTTTTTGGCGCTTGTAACTGCCTTCCTTTATGTTTTCCAGAAATAATGCGCATTATAAAGTGTTTAGGACCGTGAAATCAATGGAAGCAACCTCAAGTTCTCCGAGCTCAAAATGGTGGGGATACCCCGGAACGAAAATCGAAATATCCTGTATGAAGTCGTAGCATAGTTTAAAAACAGGATCGTCTTCTTTAATTTCACCAAATAGCTTAACGGGTACTTCTTCTGTATTCAGTTCCAATTGCTCTAGGACAAAAAGTAAGTAATAGGTGAAATCCTCTTTTGTTTCATATTGAAAGCTGTTGAATAAAAGCAGTTTTTTTTGCGAAATCACTGTAATATCCAACTGCTTTTTGCTTACATGGGCGTAGCAAAACGTGGTATTGGTATTGCCTTGACTGGATAGTAAAGATTGGATGAGGACGGTGCCGTTGTGCATGTAAGTGAATTCCCCGTACAGGTCGTACACGTAATTATTCACATTCATATAGGGAACATAGACATTTATGATATCTTGATGTTCCACTTCATCATAAGCCATTACATCCGTTGACAATATCTTTGCATTGAACTGTAAATAGCTAGAAATTTCATCTGCATTAAACAGCGATTTTGGAACCAGGCCAAAGAGCGTGTTCCTGTGGACAACAACGACTTCATCAAATTGTTTTTGATGCAGGTCATGTTTTTGGAACAATTTTTCGAGCTCCGCTAACATGGTCAACGGATTTAGCTCTTCTTGGAAAGCTAAACTATCGGAATAAAGCAGCTTTTGTGAGACCGTATCCGCCACACAAAAAGAAAGTCCATTCAAGCTAACCTGAATGGACAATTTCTTAAAATTTTTATCCGCGATATCCTCGCTAGTCTTGATCTCCTTTTTTGTCATAAATAGGTGGCCAGTTTCCGCTCGTACTCACTTCTTCCAAAGAGCCAACTTTAATTTCCGTACCGTTAACCTCTTCTACACTAACCTGGGCATTTTCACGTGCTACCAAATCTTTGGGCTGATCAGCTAAAAGTACACTTTTAGAAACTTTAGCTTCAAAAACCGGTGCCTTATAGCCACTTTTCTCAATAATGGCAGACTTCATGGTAAACTTTTCTCCTGGGGCACCAGGTACATCCATGAGGTTCTTATAGCGGGTATCCTCTTTGAACAATGAATCCCGAACGGATACAAAACCCAGGGTATCGATTATTTTTACTTCTCTTAATAAATCAATTCCATAAGCCTTATCGAACTCCATAAAGGACGAATCCCTTTGTTGGGTAATCACATATTTTCCCGTATCAATGAATTTGATCAGGCTATTAAAGTCATTGGCATATCTACCATTAACTGTTTTGTATGCCTCTTGGGAATTTCTAATATCTTTAAGTTTGGCGACTACCTTACCGAAACGTTCCTGTTTTACTTCCGCAAATTCAATAGGGCCGGTTATAGAATTATAGATAAGATATCCCAAAACAATACATCCAATCCAAAGTACAATCTGTATAATGGTCTTCATTTCTTAAGTGTTAATTTAATTTAGTGGTTCTCACAAATCTACAATTTTTTTTTAATCGTAAAAGTTTTTGGCGCAAAAATCATCTTTATCTTTGGGCGTCCATGAAACCATTAACCACCGCCACTTTTTATAAACAGTTAGAATCTAAGTTTCCGCATGTACCCACCCTTAAACAGGAGGTTGCCTTGCAGAAATTATCGGAGTTCATTCTGTCCACGACCAAAGAGGAGGTTTTTCTCTTGAAGGGCTTTGCGGGAACAGGAAAAACAACACTGATTGGTACCTTGGTCAATAGTCTTTGGAAAACGAGAATGAAATCAGTGCTAATGGCTCCTACCGGAAGGGCGGCTAAGGTTATGTCCAATTATTCGGCTACACAAGCATTTACGATTCATAGGAAAATTTATTTCCCTAAAAAGCAAGGTGGTGGAGGTGTGCAGTTCGTTCTTGCGCCAAACAAACATAGGGATACAATTTTTATAGTGGACGAGGCCTCCATGATACCGGACACTCCAGCGGATTCAAAATTATTCGATAATGGCTCACTTCTGGACGATTTGATGCAATTTGTATACTCTGGGCATAATTGTAAATTGATGTTGATCGGGGATACCGCTCAATTACCTCCGGTTCATTTGGCGCTTAGTCCAGCCCTGGACGGTGATAAACTTGCCCTTAACTACAACAAAGAGGTGGTAAGGTTGGAATTGGATGAGGTTGTGCGTCAGGCTGAAGACTCCGGGATTTTGGTTAATGCTACGCTCTTAAGGGAGCAGTTACAAGGAAGTTTCTTTGAAGGTTTCCAGTTTAACCTTAACGGTTATAGAGATATTGTCCGCCTTGTTGACGGGCACGAAATTCAAGAAGCCATAGACGGATCGTATTCTGAAAATGGTAAAGAGGAGACCACTATTATCGTCAGGTCCAATAAAAGGGCCAACCTGTACAACCTCAATATTCGAGAACGTATATTGTATCTGGAAAATGATTTGGCAGTCGGGGATTTCATGATGGTGGTTAAGAACAATTATTTTTGGTTAAAGCCCAATTCCGAAGCGGGTTTTATCGCTAACGGAGATATAATAGAGGTATTGGAGATTTTTGCTTTCAAGGAACTCTACGGGTTTAAGTTTGCAGAAGTAAAAGTCAAAATGGTGGACTATCCAAATATGAAACCCTTTGAAACGGTTTTATTACTGGACACCATAAAAGCAGAATCACCTTCACTATCCTATGAAGATGGCAATAGATTGTATCAAGAGGTCATGAAGGATTATGCAAATGAAAAATCAAAGTACAAGAAATTTCTCGGGGTCAAGAACAACAAATATTTTAACGGATTACAAGTAAAGTTTTCCTACGCAATCACCTGTCATAAGTCTCAAGGTGGGCAATGGAACACCGTGTTCGTGGAGCAGCCCTATCTGCCCAATGGAATAGACAAGGAGTATTTGCGTTGGCTCTATACGGCGGTAACGAGAGCAAAACAGCAACTGTACCTTATCGGTTTTAAAGATGATTTTTTTGTTGACTAGGAAAAAGCTATTTTAGTAAAGGAACTAGAAATTGCGGGATATAGGGTTAATAAAATCATTTTCTGAATAAAGTAATTAGGATTTATTAAATGAATACGGAAACGACACTAAGTATATTTTTAGGTATTGGTCTCGCCGCTTCCGTGGGTTTTCGTGTTTTCTTGCCCTTGTTCGCTTTAAGTTTGGCTTCGTATTTCGGGGTCTGGGACTTGAACGAAAATTGGGAGTGGATAGGAAGTTTAGCTGCGGTCTTAACCTTAGGAGTTGCCACATTGGTGGAAATTTTTGCGTATTTTATTCCATGGATAGATAACCTTTTGGACAGTATAGCCGTACCATTGGCCGCTATTGCGGGCACGGCGGTAATGGTATCCACCGTGGCAAATTTGGATCCGGTAGTTACTTGGTCGTTGGCCATTATAGCAGGAGGAGGAACGGCTACGGCCATAAAAGGTGCTGGGGCAACGAGCAGGTTGGCTTCTACCGCCACTACGGGAGGTTTGGCAAATCCTTTGGTAGCAACGGTAGAAACAGGTACAGCAGTTGTGGTTACCGCGGCATCCATATTTGCGCCAATACTGGCCGCTGTATTGGTCTGTATAATTTTAGTTATAATCTTTAGGATTTATAGAAGTCTTAGACCACGAAGAAGAATATAAAATAACTCGTCAGTGAAGATAATTGCAATGATACCCGCCAGATATGCGGCCTCCAGGTTTCCGGCAAAATTAATGCAGGATTTATCGGGCAAACCGGTTATCGTAAGGACTTACGAGGCTGCTGTAAAAACGGGTTTGTTCGATGCTGTCTATGTGGTTACCGATAGTGATATCATACATGATACCATCACCGAGGCAGGAGGTTTGGCTATCATGAGTAAAAAAGAACATGATTGTGGTAGTGACCGTATTGCGGAGGCAGTGTCGGAAATGGATGTGGATATTATTGTAAACGTACAAGGGGACGAACCCTTCACGGATAGAGAGAGTTTGGCTGGTGTATTGGATGTTTTCAAAAAGGACGATGAAAAGGAGATAGATTTGGCTTCGTTGATGGTTAAAATAACAGATGAGGAAGAAATAGAAAATCCGAATACGGTAAAGGTCATCGTGGACAATAGGAATTTTGCCCTCTATTTCTCACGTTCTCCCATACCTTATCCAAGAGCAAAAAATGAGGAAACCATCTATTACAAGCATAAAGGTATTTACGCATTTAGGAAGAGCGCACTAATGGATTTTCAACGTTTACCTATGCTAATGTTGGAGGCCACTGAGAAGATTGAGGCTATCCGCTACTTGGAATATGGTAAAAAGATAAAAATGGTAGAAACCTCGGTTTCGGGAATAGAAATTGATACTCCGGAAGATTTGGAGAAAGCACAGGCCGCATGGAAATAGATTTTGATGGTGTAAAGGTTATCGGGTTCGATGCCGATGATACCCTATGGGTCAACGAAACCTATTTCAGGGATACCGAAGAAAAGTTTGCAACACTATTGGAGCAGTATGAAACGAAGAATAAAATAGATCAGGAGCTCTTTAAAATGGAAATTAAGAATCTTGACCTGTACGGTTATGGTATAAAGGGTTTTATGTTGTCCATGGTAGAGTCGGCCTTAGAGTTATCGAATAATCAAATTTCACAAGCAACGCTTTTGAAAATTTTGAATCTAGGGAAAGCCATGCTTACCCATCCGGTGGAATTATTGGACGGTGTGGAAAAAGTCTTGAAACAATTAGACGGAAAATATAGATTGATTGTATTGACCAAAGGAGATTTGTTAGATCAGGAAAAAAAATTGGAGCGTTCCGGTATTTCAGAATATTTTCATCATGTCGAGGTTTTGAGTGATAAAAAAGAAAAAAATTATAAGAACTTGTTGGAACATTTGGAAATTTCGGTCGATGAATTCCTAATGATAGGAAACTCCTTGAAGTCCGATGTACTACCCCTTGTAAACATTGGGGCCAGGGCTATACATATTCCCTTTCATACCACATGGAAACATGAGGACGTAGCCCCTCCGGAAGAAAAGAACGGCTATATGATCCTTAATACGCTGGAGGATGTTTTACGGTACCTATAAAAATTGGAATGGAGATTAAAAAAGAAATAGCATTGAAGAAGATACCTACTAGAACTTCGGAAAAATACAGGAATTTTCCCATGGTACCCAGGGTGGTCTTTGGGAATGGAAGTTTTGACCAATTAAGGGACATCCTTTTATCAAAAAGAAGACATTCCGAAGCGCCAATGATTTTTTTGTTGGACGATGTTTTTGAGGGTACCGACCTTATTGATCGTATACCTAATATGTTCTGTGACCAGATTATATTTATTTCCGCTGAAGAAGAACCTAAAACGGAACAGGTGGATGCTTTAGTTCAGAAAATTAAAAAACAATTTCACGAATTGCCTTCTGGTATTATTGGAATAGGTGGAGGAACCTTGTTGGATTTGGCCAAGGCCGTAGCCATACTGTTAACCAATAAAGGAGGGGCCGCAGATTATCAGGGTTGGGACCTTGTTCCAAAAAAATCGGTCTATCATGTAGGCATACCTACTATAAGCGGTACCGGAGCGGAAGTTTCCAGAACTACGGTGCTGCTGGGACCTCATAAAAAACTGGGAATAAACTCGGACTACACTACTTTTGATCAGGTGGTTCTAGATCCGGACTTGACCAAAGGAGTAAAAAAGGAACAGTGGTTCTATACGGGAATGGACTGTTATATACATTGTATAGAATCCCTAAACGGAACCTTTTTAAATGCTTTCAGTAAGAGTTATGGGGAAAAAGCACTGGAGCTTTGTAAAGAGGTATTTTTAGATAATTTATCAGATTCAGAATCTAGGGACAATTTAATGATGGCATCCTGGCACGGTGGTATGAGCATTGCCTACTCACAGGTGGGGATAGCCCATGCCATGAGTTACGGTTTAGGCTACCTATTAGGGGTCAAACACGGTATTGGGAACTGTTTGGTCTTTCAACATTTAGAGGAATATTATCCCGAGGGAGTGAAACTTTTCCAGCAGATGGTAAAAAAACATGATATAGTTTTACCACAAGGTATTTGCGGTAATTTAAGCGAGGCTGATCTGGACCAAATGGTAAACGTTGCGCTGGGAATGGAACCGCTATGGGAAAATGCTCTTGGGGAAAATTGGAAATCCATCATCACCGATGACAAATTGAAATCAATTTACATGAAAATTTAGATTTCATCCGCCACACAAATACATTATAAATCAGAATTTCATTTAGTCCCAAAAATAGTACATGCGTAAAATAGCTAAGTTCATTTATTTTAAACTCATGGGATGGTCCTTAAAGGGTGAGTTCCCGTCTCACCTAAAGAAATGTGTCATTGCTGTTGTTCCGCACACCAGTTGGTGGGATTTTTTATTGGGTCTGCTTGTACGAAAAATTTGGAACGAGCAAATTAATTATGTCGGAAAGAAAAGTCTTTTTGATTCACCATTAGGGTGGTTTTTCAGATGGACAGGTGGCGCTCCCATAGATAGGAGTAAGAGCAATGATACGGTTTCTGCTGTGAGCAAAGTTTTTGAATCGAAAGAGATTTTCAGACTAGCCTTATCTCCAGAGGGCACTAGGAAAAAAGTGGATAAATGGAAAACAGGGTTCTATTACATTGCTAAATCTGCCGGGGTGCCCATTGTACTGGTTGCTTTTGATTATGGCAAAAAGGAAATTAAAATTTCTGAACCGTATGAGGTAACGGGGAATCAGGATGCTGATTTCAAAACCTACGAAACCTTTTTTCAAGGCGTCAAAGGAAAGGTTGCTGCATATAGTTATTAATTCTTCACTTTACCGACACTAAGTGGTCTCTAGTAGTTTATTCAATCGTTACTAGATACGTACCTATTAATATAATTGATTTCATTTATCCAATATGCATTATTCCAATATGGTTTTCATTGCGGAAGCTGCAAATGGTGGGTGTAAGGTACTGGCCTTCTCCAATGCTGATGCGGGAGGAAACATTCCGCCATCGATGAACAACAATTTGTCAAAGGCATCATCGCTATATTTCTATAGCAATAAGTAAAAAATTAGTCTTTTTTGGTTTGTTAGGTTGTTAGTTAAATGGCCCGTTTGAAGAAACGGGTCATTTTTTATTCCTGCATGGTATGATAGACGTTCTGGACATCATCATCCTCCTCAATTTTTTCTAATAGTTTTTCTACATCAGCGGCTTCCTCTTCACTTAAGGCTTTGGTGACTTGTGGAATGCGTTCAAAGCCCGAGGATAAGATTTCAATCTCCCTGTTTTCTAATTCTTTTTGTATGGCTCCAAAACTTTCGAAAGGAGCATAGATCAAGATACCGTCGTCATCCACAAAAACTTCTTCCGCTCCGAAGTCTATCATTTCTAATTCTAGCTCTTCAGGGTCTATACCCTCCGCTGGGATTCTAAAGTTACACGTATGGTCGAACATAAATTCTACAGAACCTGAAGTACCTAAACTCCCATTACATTTATTGAAATAACTTCTGATGTTGGCAACGGTCCTGGTGTTGTTGTCAGTGGCGGTTTCAATTAAAATAGCTATGCCATGGGGCGCATAACCTTCAAAAAGAATTTCTTTATAATCGCCCAGACTCTTATCGCTAGCCCTTTTAATGGCCCGCTCCACATTGTCCTTGGGCATGTTGACGGACTTTGCATTCTGGATGACCGCCCTTAACCTGGCATTGGAGTCCGGATCTGGACCACCTTCCTTCACGGCCATTACGATGTCTTTACCGATTCTTGTAAACGCTTTGGACATAGCGGACCAGCGCTTCATTTTACGTGCTTTTCTGAACTCAAAAGCTCTTCCCATAGTTTTTAATCGAATTAATTGGGGGTAAATTTAGCAAAAAGTTTAGGAGCACATAAGACGGCTATACATCAGTTTTTTCACAATCCCATCATCCAACGATTTTTGGGTAAGTGATTTCGTCCTAAACTTTAAAACTCGAATTTTAGGCCTTAATCAATCACTCTCAACAATCTCTTCTATACTCCGTGCCAGAACAAAGTCCTTTTCGGTCACTCCGTTAGCATCGTGCGTACTTAAGCGAATATTTACTGTCTTATAAACATTACTCCAATCTGGATGATGGCCTTGGGCTTCACATTCAAAGGCAATACGAGTCATTACCGAAAATGCTTCCTTGAAATCCTTGAATTCAAAAGTTGTCTCGATGGCGCCATCAACATATTCCCAACCTTCCAATTGACTTAAGTAGTCTTCTATCTGTTTATCTGTGAATTTTTCCATGTGCTTAAAATTATACTGTAAAATTAGTTTAAAATATGGTGTTCAATAATTTCTTGATACGTAAACTGTAGGTTTTTTGGTAGTTTGTTTATCTTGGGCAAGACAGCAAGATACCTCTCTTCATTAGTGGTGTACACTCTTTTTAGTATGGGATTAAAATTACCTACACGCTCTAAAACTTCTTTTATAAAATCTTCATGATGTACCAAATCGTTACTGCCCAAATGATAGATTCCCGTTTTATTCCTGTTGAGAAGATAGTGAATTTGTTGCGTTAATTTATCGTCATTGGTTACGTTAAGAACAAGGTTGGGAAATACTTCTACGGGTTCATTGTTAATGATTAAGTTCTTCATTTCCTTTATTCGGGGAGAACTGTTTCCAAAAACCATCGGAACCCTTAAAATCCCCATTTTTTCCTTTGGTAAACGCAGTAACATGTTCTCGATTTTTATTTTAAGCCTTCCGTAGATACTTTCCGATAGAGTCTTGTCATTTTCGTAGGACGGATACTTGCTATAATAGTCGAAAACATTTGCCGATGATATGAAATACAAACGGCAATCATTTTGATTTAAGTATTCCACGATATGTTGGTGGGCTACAACTTGCGCGGCGAAATTTCCTCTCAGGGTCGAAATGATAACTTGTGGTTTTATGGCCGATAGAATTTGAAAGATATCATCCTCTTCCACATCGTATCTTAAAAATTGTTTGTTGGACTTAAAAATTTTCTTTTGACTGTAGTAAGTGCCATACGTATTAAAATAATTGCACAACTCTTTATAAAAAGCATGACCCAAAAAACCACTTCCTCCCAGGATTAATATTTTCTTGTTTTCCAATTAAAAAATAGATAATCCGGTTTCTGTGGTCAAATGCTCCAAGGCCATCATCCCTAAAGCTGAATTTCCTTTTTTGTTAAGTCCCGGCGACCATGTAGCAACGCAGTATTCATTGGGCAGTAAAGCTACAATGCCTCCCCCAACACCACTTTTACCAGGCAAACCAACCCTAAAGGCAAATTCGCCTGCCTCGTCATAGAAGCCACAGGTGAGCATTAAAGAATTTATCCGCTTTACCTGACTGATAGTCAAAAAAGTATTGCCCCTCTGGCATTCTCCTCTGTTGATTAAAAAATAGAACGTATTGCACAGCTGTTTACAGTTAAATTCTAGTGAGCATTGATGAAAATAGAAGTCCAGCACCACTTCTACGTCATTTTTTAAATTTCCATAAGATTTTAAAAGATTAGCAGCAGCATAATTCCTGAAACCTGTAATTTTTTCAGATTTCGCAACTTTTGGATTAAAAGAGATTGTCTCATCATCTGCTAACTTCTTGATATAATCCAAAAATTCATCTTTTGGATTTTTAAGTTGAGAAACCAATATATCTGCTATTACAAGAGCACCCGCATTGATTAGAGGGTTTCTTGGAATCCCGTTCTCTTGTTCAAGAAGGGACAAATGATTAAAGGGATCTCCGGAAGGTTCTACGTCTACGCGTTGCCAAACCTGTTCTCCTATAAGGCCCATGGCCATAGCGAGGGTTATAACTTTGGAGATACTTTGTATGGAAAACTGTTCATCGACATCGCCCGCAGAAAAATTAGATTTTTTAATATCGAGTAAGTGGATGCCAAATTTTTGGTTGCTCACACATGCCAACTCGGGAATATAAGCCGCAACATTACCTCGGTCTGTACTTTTGTTGGCGCGCTTGGTGATGGAATTAATGATTCTTTGGAATTCTGCCATTACACTTTATAGAAGGGAAGTTTGACTACCGTTGCAGGAATTGCATTTTTACGTATCTGGATTTGGATTTTACTTCCCACCTCGGAAAAAATAACGGGAACATATCCTAGGCCTATCCCTTTTCCCAAGGATGGTGACATGGTACCTGAAGTTACTATACCTATCTTTTTGCCCTGACCGTCCACTATGTCGTAATCGTGACGTGGAATACCTCTTTCGTCCATTTCAAAAGCAATCAGTTTGCGCTCAGGTCCTTTAGCTTTTTCCTTGGCCAATGCTTCACTATTCACAAAATCTTTGGTAAACTTGGTAATCCATCCTAGCCCTGCCTCAAAGGGAGACGTAGTATCATTTATATCGTTCCCGTATAGGCAGTACCCCATTTCCAACCTAAGAGTGTCACGTGCCGCCAATCCTATGGGTTTGATGCCAAAATTTGCGCCTGCTTCAAACACTTTGTCCCATATTTGCTTTACCTCTTCATTTTTACAATAAATTTCGAAACCTCCTGAGCCCGTATATCCCGTTGCAGAAATGATAACATATTCTACCCCAGCGAAATCTGCTACTTCAAAATTATAGAATTTAATATCAGCCAAGTTTATGGAAGTCAAGGATTGCATGGCCTCCACCGCTTTTGGTCCCTGTATGGCCAATAAGGAATAATTTTCCGAGATGTCCCGCATCTCGGCATTGAATTCCTTGTTGTATTTGGAGATATGGTTCCAGTCCTTTTCAATATTACTGGCGTTCACCACCAAAAGATATTGCTCTTCCTTGATACGATAAACGATAAGGTCATCTACAATTCCCCCATTTTCGTTGGGTAAACAACTATACTGAGCTTTACCGATGGTTAATTTGGATGCATCATTGGAGGTGACTTTCTGAATTAGGTCCAACGCGTTAGGACCACTGATCAAGAACTCGCCCATATGGGAAACATCAAAAACACCTACACCCTTTCTAACGGTTTCATGTTCGGCATTTACGCCCTCATAGGAAACAGGCATATTGTATCCGGCAAACGGCACCATTTTGGCACCTAGAGCCTCATGAGTGGTGGTTAGGGCTGTATTTTTCATATAAATAAAAATTTCAGGTTTTAAGTTCAAGTTCAAGCTAAGGTTTTCACTTACATTTGATACTTGCACTTGCAATTTTAAAGATGCAAAGCTATTGAATAATTTAAGGATAGAAAAGCGTACCAATCTTTAGTTATTCTAGAGCTCGTGCGGATTTTTACAGCTATTGGATTTATTGATCAGAAATGTATTTTGTCCGTTCTTTAACATTGATCATGGCAGATAATTCCTAATTTGGCCACGAATAAAATATTATCCTATGAGGCTTTTTCTAGTTCTATTTGTTGCACTTTCTTCTGTTTCTTTTATGTCCTCTCAAAAGACACCGACAGATTTTCTGTCAGCGGAATTTCATAAAGAAAGAAGGCAAGCTGTCCGCAATATGATGCCTCCAAACAGTATAGCTGTATTTTTCGCCAATGCCGAACGCAACCGTGCCAATGACGTGGATTATATGTATCATCAGGACCCCGACTTCTATTATCTCACAGGGTATAAGGAACCAAATTCGGTACTACTTATTTTTTCGGAGGATCAAAATTTGGATGGAGCAATTTATGATGAGTTATTATATGTTCAAGAGAGAGACCCGACTGCTGAACAGTGGAACGGCAAACGCTTGGGAGTAGAAGGTGCCAAAAACCAATTGGGTTTCGAGATTACACTTAATGGTAGCGAATTTGCAAATTCAACCTTGGATTTTAAAAAATTCAATAAGGTTTTGTTTTTCGATTTTAAAAATGATGTCAGGGATAAAAGGGGAGAAGCAGACCTTTTTGACTTAGTGAAAGTCTTTAAGGAAAAGACAGATTATCCTTCTGACTATAATGCTACAAGACAGCAATTGTACAGCATGATCAAATCCACTACCGTAGAGAACAGGGCCAACGTAGCACAGACCTTAGGCCGCTATCTCAAGTATAATGAGGACCTTAAGGATGATGAACTGCTACAAAGCTTTATGGAGGCTCAAGATGAAGACCTGGTGAACGATATTAAGGAAAAGGTTACGTTGCATCTTAGTGCGAACAATTTGGATTCCGCTATCATCGCAGAAATTATGAATACCTTAAGGGAAACAAAGACCGAAGAAGAAATGGTGCTTTTAAAGAAGGCTGTGGAAATTTCAGCCATTGGCCAGGCCGAGGTTATGAAGGCCATGCACCCTAATATGTCCGAAACGGAGATTCAAGGTATACATGAATATGTCTTTAAAAAATATGGTGCTGAATATGAGGGATACCCTTCCATTGTGGGCGGTGGAAATAATGGTTGCATCTTACACTATATAGAAAATAATAAAACAGAGGTTGGCAATGATTTGGTGTTAATGGATTTAGGAGCCGAATACCACGGCTATACAGCGGATGTTACCAGGACAATTCCTGCCAATGGAAAGTTTACCCAGGAACAAAAGGCAATTTATGATATTGTTTATGATGCGCAGGAGGCGGGAATTAAAGCTAGTGTAGTAGGCGCTCCTTTTCAGGCGCCCGGAAAGGCAGCGAGTGAGGTGGTTGCTAATGGGCTTTTGAAACTCGGAATAATTAAGGATGTAAGTGAAGCAAGAACATATTTCCCTCACGGAACTTCTCACTATTTAGGATTGGACGTCCACGATAAGGGCACTTATACTTCTTTTAAGCCCAACACTGTAATTACCGTTGAACCCGGGATTTATATCCCCGAAGGTAGTGATTGTGATAAAAAGTGGTGGGGAATTGCCGTTCGGATCGAAGATGATATATTGATTACCAATGACGGTCCAGTAAACTTATCCTCCGATGCTCCAAGAACTACGGAGGCTATTGAAGCGATGATGAAACAACCTAGTCCGTTGGATGATTTTGTGTTGCCAGAATTAGATTAATAGGAGGAAATTCCAAAGGAATTCAGCACATTTATTTCTGAAAATAAATACTAGCTTTTTAAGAGGTGGACTTTAAGTTCCTCGTAGCTTTTTATGGCTATGGACTTTTTTTCCTTACCCATTACTTTTTGAATCTGACGAGGAATTTCTATAGTTTGCCCAATCGTTTCCTCTACGACATCTAAGAATTTAACTGGATGTGCTGTCTCTAGGAATACACCATAGGTCTGAGGGTGATGCTGCTGATATTTTTTGAGCCCCAAATAGCCTACGGCACCGTGGGGGTCAGCCACATAACCTGATATTTCGTAAATTTTTAAAAGAGCTACCCTGGTTTCTTCATCCGAAAAGAAATAAGAAGATAGATTTTCGGAAAGGACTTTAAAATCATCTTTGAACAAATGACGAATACGGATGAAATTACTAGGATCTCCGACATCCATAGCATTTGAAATCGTTGGTATAGATGGTTTTGGATGATAATTACCGGTCTGCATGAATTCAGGAACCGTATCGTTTACATTGGTAGCCGCCACAAAGTGCTTTACGGGCATACCCAAACGTTGTGCGACCATACCTGCACAGATATTACCGAAATTTCCGCTAGGTACTGAAAAAATGACTTCTCTGCCTTTTGATTTGACTTTTTTATAGGCGAATAAAAAGTAGAAAAGCTGGGGTAGCCATCGTGCTACGTTTATGGAATTGGCCGAAGTTAGTTGCATATTTTCCAAAAGGGCTTCATCTAGAAATGCCGTCTTCACCATTTTTTGGCAGTCGTCAAAGTTTCCATCCACTTCCAAAGCCGTTATGTTTAGACCTAAAGTGGTTAATTGCCGTTCTTGGATATCGCTCACTTTTCCTCTAGGGTATAGTATAACAACTTTTACACCATCAACCTCTAAGAAACCATTGGCTACGGCCCCTCCAGTATCTCCAGAGGTTGCCACTAATACTGTTACTTCACTTTTTTCTCCTTCAGAAAAATATCCTAAACAATTAGCCATAAAACGAGCTCCAACATCTTTAAAGGCCATTGTGGGGCCATGAAAAAGTTCCAAAGTAGCTACGTTATCCTCAATCTCGACAACCGGAAAATCAAAGTCCAAAACGTCGGCAATAATCTCTTTTAATTTCTCATCCGGAATATCAGTGGCTACAAACTGATGAATGGCCCTTAAAGCTATTTCGTGGTTGGTCAGTTCTCCTATTTGGTCAAAAAAAGAGTTCGGTAAGGGAGAAATACTTTCTGGAAAATACAATCCCTTGTCAGGAGCAATTCCCTTAATAACCGCATCTTTAAAGGATACCTTAGGAGCATTTTGGTTTAGACTGTAGAAGTTCAATTTTAGTAATTTATAGGTTCGTTAAATTATGGCACCTTTTTCACCCCGTCTACATTTACTTTTGAGACGTGTATTTCATAATCAATTCCAATAGTATTATAAACTCCTTCCATTGCCTTTGCCACTGCTTGGGCATTAGAAATTCCCTTACTGAAAGCAAAAATAGAAGGTCCTGAGCCTGAGATACCACTTCCCAATGCTCCGGCGTCAATAACAGCTTGTTTTACTTCATCAAAACCAGGAATTAATATAGACCGGATGGGTTCTACGATATGGTCCACTAAGGAACGCCCAATGAGGTCGTAGTCCTCTTTAAAGAGCCCGGCGACTAGCCCACCAAGGTTTCCCCACTGCTTAATTCCGGTTTCCATAGTGATATTAGTTTTAAGTATTTTTCTAGAATCCGAAGTCTTCACCTCAATTTGTGGATGAATAACAGTTGCGTACAGAGCTTTAGGCGCTGGAATCGTAATGACGTCCAACGGGTCATAACTACGCACAAGAGTAAAGCCTCCAAGTAGGGCAGGAGCCACATTGTCCGCATGGGCGACACCGCTTGCCAAACGTTCACCCTCCATGGCAAATTTTACCAGCTCAAGCTTAGAAAACGGTTTTCCAAGTAACTCGTTCATTGCCCATACAGCTCCTGCAGAACTCGCGGCACTACTGCCAATTCCGCTACCCGCTTTAATTTTTTTGTAAATTTCTATTTCAAACCCACCATTGTAACCGCTATCGGCCATCAATGCCAAACCGGCCACTCCCGCAACATTTTTTTCGGTTTCCATAGGTAGGTCCTGACCTTCCAATTTTATAATACGAATGCCTTTCTCACCTACTTTGCGAATTACCATCTCATCACCAACGGAATCCAATGCTACACCTAAAACATCAAATCCGCAAGAGATATTGGCTATGGTCGCCGGACAGAATATCTTTAGTTCGTTCATGGTTAAAAATTTCCTATCCTTATAACATCAGCAAAGATTCCTGAAGCAGTTACATCAGCACCTGCACCTGCACCTTTTATGATTAGAGGCTGATTGGGATATCTTTCTGTATAGAAGAGTACAATATTGTCACTTCCTTCTAAATTATAGAAGTCATGTCCTTTAGGAATTTCCTGTAAACTAACACTTGCCCTTCCATCCTGAAATTGTGCAACGTATTTAAGTTTACTGTTGTTAGCCGCCGCCTTGTTATATATATCTTGAAATTCACTTTCGTACTTGACCAAGGATTTGAAGAAATCCTCATTATTCTCAGACTTAAGACTTTCTTCCGGTAAAAACGACTTGTTCTCAATATCATCTATTTCCAAAACATTCCCACTTTCTCTGGCTAAGATTAATATTTTTCGCATCACATCAATTCCGCTAAGGTCTATTTTTGGGTCCGGTTCGGTGTAACCTTCCTCTTGAGCTTGTTTCACCACATCATGGAAAGTGGTTTTGTCATTGAAATTGTTAAAGACAAAATTTAAACTTCCGGATAACACCGCTTGAATTTTTAATATTTTATCTCCTGAAGCTATGAGGTGTTTCAATGTATCAATAATGGGCAATCCAGCACCAACATTAGTTTCAAACAAAAATGGTGCGTTATATTCGCGGGCCAGCGTCTTTAAAGTTGCATAATTTTCATAATTTGACGAACAGGCAATTTTATTACAGGTGACTACAGAGATACTATTACCTAAATAAGCCCTGTAAGTAGAGGAAACCGCTTCACTCGCCGTATTGTCGACAAAAATACTATTTCGGAAGTTTAAGGAATTCACTTGATGGAAGAACTGGTCTTTCTCCGCCTTCTCACCACTTGCCAGTGTTTTTTCCCATGAATTTAAGTCGATGCCCTTTTCGTCAAAGATCATGGTCCTTGAATTGGATATGCCAATGACCCTTACATTCAATTTCAAGTTATCCTTTAAGTACTTTCGCTGTAATTTAATCTGGTTCAGGAATTTGGAGCCAACATTACCAACACCCATCACGAAAAGGTTTAATTGCTTTACATTTTCCTCAAAGAATTCCTCATGCAAGGCATTCAATGCCTTCTTCACATCCTTTTCATCAATTACGCAAGAAATGTTCCTTTCAGAGGCGCCCTGTGCAATAACCCTGATATTAACATTGTTCTTTCCAAGAGTACTGAACATCTTACCGCTTAATCCTTGGTGACTTTTCATGTTGTCTCCTACTAAGGCAACTATGGCAAGGTCCTTTTCGGGCTGTACGCTTCTTATCCTTCCCCGTTCAATTTCGTAGACAAAGGCCTCGTTCACAACCTCCTTGGCCTTTTCAATATCATCCGCAGAAATCCCCACACAAATAGAATGTTCGGAAGATGCCTGCGTGATAAGAACTACACTAATATCCGCTTGGGAAAGCACTTCAAAAAATCGTTTGGATATCCCCGGAATCCCAACCATTCCAGGACCTTCCAAAGACAGTAAGCCCATGTTGCCAATATGGCTAATACCGCGTACCGTTTTTCCTTTTTCATTTTTGGACTGCGTAATCAACGTACCTTTTTCCTCTGGGCTAAACGTATTTTTTATTACAATCGATATTCCCTTGGCCAATACCGGTTGTATTGTCGGTGGATACAGCACTTTGGCTCCAAAATGAGAGAGTTCCATCGCCTCCTCATAAGAAATATGAGGAATAGTCTTCGCCTGTTTAACCATTTTCGGATTGGCGGTGAACATCCCGCTCACATCTGTCCATATCTCTAACATTTCTGCGTCTATTGCAGCGGCATATATGGCCGCTGTGTAATCTGATCCGCCGCGGCCAAGAGTAGTGGAATCCCCATTTTTGGATGAAGCAATAAAACCAGGACAGACTATTATTTCTTTACCGGATTGGTTAAAGTGTTCGGTACAATTGGCATTCGTAGTTTTAAAATCCACGTTATTTTTACCATTTGCTTTAAAAGTTTTTATAAGCTTCCTACTGTCCACGTACCCACAATTCATATTCTCGCTCATAAAGTACTCGCTGATGATATATGAAGATAATAGTTCCCCGTAGCCTACTATCTTATCGGAAAGTTTCTCCGTAATTTCTCCAATGAGAAATGCGCCCTCCAAGAGGGTTTCCAAAATGTTAAGTTCACTTTTGACTTTACTAAGTAACCCGCTTTGGGCGGTAACCGGGATTAAGGTCTTAATAGCGCTCAAATGCCTATTTTCTATGGTTTTAAGGGTATTCCTATATTCAATGTCCTGCTTTGCGGCAAGGGCACCTGCGGCTAAAAGTTCATCGGTTATTCCACCAAAGGCGGAAACCACCACTACAATGGTATCATCGTAATCGGCGATGATATTTTTTATTTTAACAATATTTTCTGGGCTGGCTACCGAGGAACCACCAAATTTTAAAACTCTCATAATGATATACTATTGACTTCGAAAGAATTGTTTGTGTTATAGAACACAGGGATGGAGGTGTACATTTTATTACCCCACAGGGGTAAACCATAGCGTAGTAATGCCAAACGTATTGTTTACAAAGGGAGAAACTAATTTTAAGTCTGTTGCTGTGTAGACCATAGTAAATAGTTGAACGTCAAAAGTAGTACATTTGGTCTGCTAATCAAACGTTTCTACAAATTTTTGCGGAATCGTTATTTTTTGTTAAACCTGATTATAGAATGAAGCTTTTTACCGCAGAACAAATCTATTCCGCTGATAAATTCACAATTGAAAAACAGCAGATTACCAGCGATGAGTTAATGGAACGCGCCGCCATACAAATTTTTAACTGGATGCACTTACGTTTGCAGGGAGCACCCGTTAAAATTCATTTGTTCTGCGGTATTGGCAATAACGGAGGCGATGGTATTGCATTGGCCCGGCATTTACAGGAGCATGGTTACGACATTAGTGTTTATGTAGTTAATTACAGTAAGAAACGTTCCAAGGATTTTCTAATAAACATGGAACGCCTTAAAGAACGCAAAGTGTGGCCCGAGTTTTTGGATTCCGATTGTGAATTTCCACCAATTGGAAAAGAAGATATTATCTTAGACGCCATATTCGGTATCGGGTTGAATAGGCCTCCAGCTGATTGGGTCGTAAAATTGATTGCCCATTTGCATAAATCGCAAGCTTTCATTCTTTCCGTAGACATACCATCAGGATTGTTTACCGATAAGGTGCCTAAAAATAAGGAAGCTGTTGTTAAGGCCAACTATGTGCTGAGCTTTCAAGCCCCGAAATTAGTTTTCTTCCTTCCCGAAACGGGAATCTATTTGAAGCAATGGGAGGTTTTGGACATTGGACTGGACAAAGAGTTCTTAGGAAATACCGAAACGCAACATCAATTAATAGCCAAAAACGAGGTGCTAGCACTATATATCCCACGAGCTAAATATTCGCATAAGGGCACTTATGGACATAGTTTGATAGTAGGTGGGAGTTATGGAAAAATAGGCGCAGTACAATTGGCGGCAAAATCAGCTTTACAGATAGGAAGTGGTTTGGTTACCGCCTACTTGCCAAAATGTGGATACCACAGTATACAAACTTCGGCACCAGAGGTAATGGTCATTACGGATGGAGAGGAAGTTATTTCAAATATCGATATCAATATTAAACCAAATGCAGTTGGCCTTGGAATGGGCATGGGAACAGAAAAGGATACGCTTAATGCTTTACAGACTTTTTTGAAGGACAACACACTCCCCTTAGTAATTGATGCGGACGGTTTGAATATGTTGGCCGAGCACAAGGAATTATTATCCCTACTGCCCAAAGAATCAATCCTAACGCCGCATCCTAAAGAATTGGAAAGATTGATAGGGAAATGGAAGGACGATTTTGATAAACTCAACAAAACCAAAACCTTTTCAAAAAAATATAATTGTATAGTTGTTATAAAAGGTGCCCATACAATTACTGTACATCAAGACAAAGGATACGTAAATACTACGGGTAACCCTGGTATGGCAACGGCAGGTAGTGGAGATGTTTTGGCCGGAGCTTTAACGGGACTTATAGCACAGGAATATTCACCTTTGAATGCCGCTATTTTTGGGGTGTACCTTCATGGTAAGGCTGGAGATACTGCTGTGGAGAAAACAGGTTATCAAGCGCTTACAGCTTCTGATCTAATTGAGAGCTTCGGCGATGCATATTTGGACCTTTTTAAACTTCCTGATCCGCCGCAAAAAGAGGAAAAAAAGTCTGAATAACTATTTATTTTGCAAGAATTGAAAATTCAATATTTATTTAGTTCTTACCCTTCGTTTAACCCACTTAAGTGCGTTATCAAATTCTATAAAGAACTTCATGGGTTTTTTGTAGAAAAGCTTTTCTATTTTGAAGTTGTGCATATCAATTTCCTTCACCGAGACAATAGCAAAAGCTTTTAAATTATCTAGTTCTTTAAGATAATTATAGATGGTTGGATCAATGGCATAGGAATTTTTGCGCAGACTTATGAAGCCAAAATTTCTATCCCTAAAATGAATTTCTGAAATTCCGATTATTTGGTAGGCGCGCTCCAAAGTTAAGGTTGCCCCTTCATCAAACATTGATACCATATAATCATTGTATACCTGTACCGTTCCTATTTCCAATTCATACTCTCTAACAATTATCTTTTTCTTCGCAGATCCAACGCTCATTTGATGTGTATTATAGTGTCTGAGACGAAAATAATCCGTTACAAGCCCTCTTTATAAAATATTAGATTAAAAGCCTAAATATCGTTCGTACTGCGTATAGCTAGAAAGTCTTGTATTTTTATTCTTACGTTACTAAATCAATTGTAAGAAAAAAGGAGTCCTTTATCAGGACTCCTTTTAAAAAATTAAAGCGTTTATAAATTATTCTGTTTTAGAGGATTTTTCGGCTTTTTTAATTTTAATGGTAAGCTCCTCCTTCTTTTTATCCAAATCCATGAAAATGGTATCACCATCTTCTAATTTAGAATTCACAATTTCTTCCGCCAAAGCATCTTCAATATATTTTTGAATTGCTCGTTTAAGAGGTCGGGCACCATATTGCTTGTCAAAACCTTTTTCGGCGATATAATCCTTTGCGTCGTCTGAAAGGTTGAGATGATATCCTATGTCCTTAATGCGATTATAAAGCTTAGCCAATTCAATATCGATGATTTGATGAATATGCTCCCTTTCTAATGGGTTAAACACAATTACATCGTCAATCCTATTTAAAAATTCTGGTGCAAAAGCTTTCTTCAAGGCATTTTCGATAACACCTTTTTGATACGAATCTTCTTGTGACTTTTTGGCAGATGTACCAAAACCTACCCCTTGACCAAAGTCCTTTAATTGTCTTGCGCCAATATTCGACGTCATAATAATTATCGAATTCCTGAAATCGATTTTTCGTCCCAGACTATCCGTTAAATAACCATCATCCAATACTTGCAAAAGCATGTTGAAAACATCTGGATGTGCTTTTTCTACTTCATCTAATAATATTACGGAATATGGTTTTCTTCTAACTTTCTCGGTTAGTTGTCCTCCTTCTTCATATCCAACATACCCTGGAGGCGCACCAACCAATCTTGATATCGCAAATTTCTCCATGTACTCGCTCATATCGATTCGTATGAGGGCATCCTCGGAGTCGAACAATTCTTTCGCCATTACTTTGGCCAACTGTGTTTTACCAACACCGGTCTGTCCTAAGAAAATAAAAGAACCAATAGGCTTGTTTGGGTCTTTGAGACCGGCCCTGTTTCTTTGTATTGCTTTGGAAACTTTTGCCACGGCCTCATCCTGTCCAATAACGTTGGCTTTTATAAGACTTGGTAATTCAGCTAACTTATTGCTTTCGGTTTGTGCGATCCTATTTACCGGAATTCCGCTCATCATGCTTACTACATCGGCAACATTATCCTCAGAAACGGTTTCCTTGTTCAATTTCGAATCGTCTTCCCAACGTTCTTGTGCAATGGCCAACTCTTTTTCCAGACTCTTTTCGTCATCCCTTAGCTTGGCAGCTTCTTCGTATTTCTGTTTTTTGACGACACTGTTTTTCAATTCCCGAACGTCCTCAAGCTTCTTTTCCAATTCCAAAATCTGTTTGGGCACGTCCATATTTACGATATGAACCCTAGAACCTGCTTCGTCTAGTGCATCAATAGCCTTGTCCGGTAGAAATCTGTCCGTCATGTATCTGTTGGTAAGTTTAACGCATGCCACAATGGCTTCATCGGTATAACTTACATTATGATGGTCCTCATATTTTCCTTTAATGTTATGTAGGATTTCGATGGTCTCGTCAACTGTGGTAGGTTCTACGATAACTTTTTGAAAACGTCTTTCCAAGGCGCCATCTTTTTCTATGTACTGTCTGTACTCGTCCAAGGTAGTAGCACCGATACATTGAATTTCACCCCTTGCCAAGGCTGGTTTGAACATGTTGGAAGCGTCCAGACTTCCGGTTGCACCACCTGCACCAACAATAGTGTGTATCTCATCAATGAACAGAATAACATCGTCATTCTTTTCAAGCTCGTTCATGACGGCTTTCATGCGCTCCTCAAATTGTCCTCTATATTTAGTACCCGCAACCAGGGATGCTAAATCCAAGGTTACGACACGCTTGCCGTAAAGAATACGGGATACTTTTTTGTTTATAATTCTCAGCGCCAAACCTTCGGCAATTGCACTCTTCCCAACTCCAGGTTCTCCTATAAGTAAAGGATTATTTTTCTTCCTTCTACTTAAAATTTGGGATACCCTTTCAATTTCTTTTTCGCGACCTACAACGGGGTCTAGTTTATTTTCCTCTGCAAGATGGGTCAAATCCCTGCCAAAATTGTCCAACACCGGAGTTTTGGATTTCTTGGCTCCCTTTTGACTTGAAGATGTGCCGAAAGTACTTTCTTTTCCTTCGTTGGCTTCATCGGAATCATTACTGGGAAAGGACTCTGAGGTAGGACCGTCTACAATATCATCATCACTTGTAATCATAAACTTGAACTGCTCCTTAACTCCATCATAATCAACCTTCAGTTTATGCAATAACTTGGTAGTAGGGTCATTCTCGTTCCTCAAAATACAAAGTAGTAAGTGGGCCGTATTAATTGAAGAACTTTGAAATAGTTTCGCCTCTAAAAATGTAGTTTTTAAAGCTCTCTCCGCTTGTCGCGTTAAATGTAAATTCTTTTTATCTTTTTGAACTCCACTGGCATTAGGATTGGACGGACTAAGAATCTCTACTTTTCTTCTCAAATGTTCCAAATCTACCTCAAGCGCGTCCAATATGCTAATGGCCTTTCCATTACCATCACGCAACAGACCAAGCATCAAATGCTCGGTGCCTATGAAGTCGTGGCCAAGTCGTAACGCCTCTTCTTTACTGTAAGCAATTACATCCTTAACCCTAGGTGAAAAATTATCATCCATAAAATATATTATCAACTATAAAATTACTAAATCTCAATCAATACTAGGCAAATACCATACCTATATTCGTTAAAGTTATTCTAATTGATTCAAAAACTAATCTTTTTTAAAGTATTTGAACGTATAATTATTAACTAAAGTATACAAGGTTAGTGTTAATAAATTATTGAATAAATACGTCTGCTTGTTCTTTGAAGGCCGTGATTTTGCGTATATTGGCATGCTTTTTTACTAATAAAAAAACATAAGATTTTAAAATGGCGGAAGGTGAAAAATTGATTCCTATTAACATTGAAGATGAAATGAAATCTGCCTACATCGATTATTCGATGTCGGTCATTGTGTCACGTGCCCTACCCGATGTCAGGGACGGCTTAAAACCCGTGCACCGTCGCGTTCTTTATGGAATGCACGAACTCGGGGTAAGGAGTAGCAGCGCACATAAGAAATCTGCCCGTATCGTCGGGGAGGTTTTAGGTAAGTACCACCCTCATGGGGATACCTCGGTGTACGATACCATGGTGCGTATGGCACAGGAATGGAGTTTAAGATATATGCTCATAGATGGCCAAGGAAATTTTGGTTCAATAGATGGTGATAGCCCTGCGGCAATGCGTTACACAGAGGCACGTATGCGAAAGATTGCGGACGATATGTTGGCAGATATTGAGAAGGATACCGTGGACCATCAATTAAATTTTGATGATTCTTTAATGGAGCCTACTGTGCTTCCTGCTAGGGTGCCTAATCTATTGGTTAACGGAGCATCTGGTATAGCGGTAGGAATGGCAACCAATATGCCGCCGCATAACCTTTCAGAGGTGGTTGACGGTACTGTCGCATACATTGAAAATAACGATATCGAAATCGATGAGCTAATAACCCATATTAAAGCACCTGATTTTCCTACGGGGGGCATTATTTATGGTTATGATGGCGTAAAGGAAGCCTTTCACACCGGGCGGGGCCGAATAATGATGCGTGCCAAGGCCACTTTTGAGGAAGTACAGGGCAGGGAGTGCATTATCGTTACCGAAATACCGTATCAGGTCAACAAGGCCGATATGATTAAGAAGACGGCAGATCTGGTCAACGATAAGAAAATTGAAGGTATTTCGACCATACGGGATGAATCTGATCGTAACGGCATGCGTATCGTTTATATACTTAAGCGTGATGCAATTCCGAATATTGTCCTGAATACGCTTTACAAGTACACTGCGCTACAGACTTCTTTTAGTGTAAATAATATTGCATTGGTTAAAGGGAGACCTCAGCTGTTGAATGTTAAGGAGATGATCCATCATTTTGTTGAGCATCGTCACGAGGTTGTGGTAAGGCGTACGAAGTTTGAATTGAAAAAAGCCGAAGACCGTGCACACATCTTAGAAGGACTTATTATAGCCTCGGATAACATTGACGAGGTAATCGCAATTATTAGAGCGTCTTCCAATGCGGACGAAGCCCGAGAAAATCTTATGGAGCGCTTTAAGCTCACCGAGATACAAGCGAAAGCTATAGTGGAAATGCGCTTGAGACAACTTACCGGACTGGAACAGGATAAGTTGAGGTCTGAGTATGATGACATCATCAAAACCATTGCAGATTTAAAGGATATTCTAGACAAGAAGGGGCGTAGGATGCAGATTATCAAAGATGAACTTCTTGAGGTTAAGGAGAAATATGGAGATGAGCGTCGTTCAGAAATAAATTTTGCAGGTGGGGATTTGAGCATGGAGGATATGATTCCTAATGAGCAGGTTGTTATTACCATATCCCGTGCAGGATATATTAAGAGGACACCATTATCGGAATACAAGACACAGAACAGGGGAGGGGTAGGTCAAAAAGCTTCTTCTACGCGTAATGAGGATTTTTTGGAATATCTATTTGTGGGTACCAACCACCAATACATGCTGTTCTTTACCCAAAAGGGAAAATGTTTCTGGATGCGTGTTTTTGAAATACCTGAGGGAAGTAGAACTTCAAAAGGAAGAGCCATTCAAAATCTGATCAATATTGAGCAAGATGATATGGTAAAAGCCTTCATCTGTACACAAGATTTAAAGGATGAGGACTATGTGAATAGTCATTACGTAATTATGGCTACCAAAAAAGGTACTGTTAAAAAGACATCCTTGGAACAGTATTCTAGACCACGTCAAAATGGTATCAATGCCATAACTATAAAGGACGGGGATGAACTTTTAGAAGCTAAATTAACCACGGGTACAAGTCAGATTTTCTTGGGATTGAAATCCGGGAAAGCCATTCGCTTCGAGGAAAGTAAGACGAGGCCGATGGGTAGAAATGCATCCGGGGTCCGCGGTATTCGATTGGCGGATGATAACGATGAGGTAATCGGCATGGTTTCCGTTCACAACTTTGAGGACGAGTTGTTGGTCGTTTCCGAAAACGGATATGGAAAACGTTCCAGTATTGAAGATTACCGCATTACGAATCGAGGCGGAAAGGGAGTAAAAACCATTAGTATTACTGAGAAAACGGGTAATCTAGTAGCCATTAAAAATGTTACGGACTCGGATGATCTTATGATAATCAATAAATCCGGCATTGCCATACGAATGAGTGTGGAGGACCTTCGAGTTATGGGAAGGGCAACTCAAGGTGTGAAACTCATTAATATTAAAGGCGATGATTCCATTGCCGCGGTTGCCAAAGTCATGAAGGATGAGGACGACTTGGACGAAACCAACATTCTCGATATGGAAGTAAAGACCGAGGAAGATGGCACGGGAATTGATAATAGTGATACCGAAGAAACGGAATCTTAAATTTTTAAACACTAATAATTAATATATCAAAAATGAAAACTAATATTTTAATACTTGCGGCACTTTCCTTCACAATGGTTGGTTTCGCACAGAAAAGCGAAATAAAAGATGCTGAAAAAGCATTAAAGGATGGTGATGCCGCTGCCGCCAAAACGGCGATTGAGTCTGCGGCGGGATCAATTGGAGCAGCAGATGAGAAGTTACAAGCCCAATACTATTTCACTAGAGGGAAGATTTATACGGATTTAGCTAAGAAAGGCAACGACAGTGCTTTTCAGGAAGCCGTAGACTCCTTCAAAAAGGTGTTAGCCTTGGAAGAAGCTTCGGGAAAAGCTAAATATTCAGATGAAACAAATCAATATATCGCATCCTTGACGGCAGATTTGGTCAATTCCGCGGTAACAGATAATGGAAATAAGAAGTTTAAAGAGGCGGCTGAAAAATTATATATGAGCTATAAAATAAGCCCACGAGATACTTCTTATCTTTATTATGCTGCCAGTAGTGCAGTAAACGGAGGTCATTATGAGCAAGCTCTGAAATATTACAAAGAATTACAAGATATAGGATACGATGGTAGTGGAATTGTTTATAAGGCAACCAATGTCGCTTCCGGGGAGGTTGAGGAAATGGATAAGGTGCAAAGAGATTTAATGGTTAAATCCGGTGCCTACTCCGACCCGATCGATGAGAAAACTCCGTCTAAAAAAGCCGAAATTGTAAAAAACACAGCTTTAATTTATACGCAACTTGGAAAAGATGACGAAGCTCTGGATGCATATAAAGCGGCAAGAGCCAACGATCCTAATGATGTAAACCTTATTTTGAACGAGGCCAACTTGTATTTTAAAATGGGGGACAAGGAGAAATTTAAATCTTTAATGGCAGAGGCAATTTCTGTTGCACCTGATAACCCAGATTTGCACTACAATGTAGGTGTGATTAGTATGGAGCAAGGTGATTTTGAAGAGGCTAGAAAATCTTACAAAAAGGCAATTGAGCTAAATCCTGGTTATACCAATGCATACTTGAATCTATCAACAACATACGTGAATGAAGGAAACGGATTGATAGATGAGATGAATTCATTAGGTAATTCTCGTGCGGACATTGCCAAATATGATGAACTAAAGACTAAAAAGGATGATTTGTTTACAGAAGGTGCTGGAATCCTAGAGGCCGCCTTAAAGACCAATCCAGATAATCAAGCAGTACTGACACAGTTAAAAAATATATATGGGGCAATGGGAGACAACGAAAACTTTATGAGAGTAAAAAAGTTACTCGGAGAATAGGTTACGTGATTATTCAAAAAAATAGAAGGTCCTTTTGCAAGGGCCTTTTTTTATATTACTTTTTTAATGACACGAAGTTGATGGGTATAGTTCCTAATGTCGTTATTAAAAATTCCCGTATGGTCCAAGCGGTCTATTCTAACCCTGCCGTTAACATGGATAATATAGTTGTTTTCCATAATAATTCCTACATGGTCTATGGTTCCCGATGCATTATCGAAAAAGGCTAAATCCCCTGGCTCGCTTTCTTCCACGAAGCTCAATGCAACACCTTGTGCTGACTGGTCATAGGCAGTGCGCTGTATGTTATAGCCATTAATTTTATAAACTATTTGCGTGAATCCTGCGGAATCTATTCCAAAGGGAGACCTACCTCCCCACAGATCCGGCGAGTTCAAATAGAGCAAAGCAATTTTTACTAAATTGTTCTTTTCCTGTTTTGATTTGATACTGCTGCCCTCAAAGCTGGTGGGTAGTCTTTTTGATTTAATAATTGAAGACCCAAGAAGAATGGGGATTAGAATACCGGTATTACTTTCAACATAGGATATTAAATCCGTACAATGTTCATTTTCTTCTGAGTGCTGAATTTTCTCATATTCATCTTTTGAAATAAAATCAATTTGTCCATTTAGTACCCAACCTTCCAGTTTATCATGAGCCGTTCTTATTTTTGACCAATATTTGCGAGATTCAAGAATTTTGAAATGTTCTCCGAATAATAATTGGGAAGTCATCTCAGCGGATGCTTCAGGAGCATTTCTTACCGGAATAACACTAAGTGGGCAGATACCGTATTGCATGAATTAGTTTTCCGGAAAATTAGGTCCTTTCCAAAATGATTGCCGATGCGCCTCCGCCACCATTACAAATAGCAGCAGCCCCAATTTTGCCATTGTTCTGTCCTAGAACGTTGAGCAAGGTCACTAAAATTCTTGCTCCCGAACATCCTAGGGGATGTCCAAGAGAAACGGCACCTCCATTAACATTTACTTTATCATCACTTAGGCCCAATAATTTCATATTGGCAAGACCTACAACCGAAAATGCTTCATTGAACTCATAATAATCTACTTTTTCCATAGCAATCCCTGCCTTAGAAAGTGCTTTCGGTAATGCCTTTGCCGGCGCCGTGGTGAACCATTTTGGTTCCTGTGCAGCATCTGCATAACCCTTAATCGTTGCTAGTGGTTTTAGGTTCAGTTCCTTGGCCTTATCCGCACTCATTAAAATAAGTGCAGCGGCACCGTCGTTTATAGTGGAAGCGTTTGCTGCTGTTACGGTACCGTCTTTTGAAAAAGCAGGTCGTAGATTGGGGATTTTTTCCAGTATAACATTTTTATATTCCTCATCTTCCTCCACCATAATCGGTTCCCCTCTTCTCTGTGGAACGGCAACGGGTACAACCTCGTTTTTGAAATTGCCCTTTTTCCACGCGGCTGCTGACCTCTTGTAGGATTGGATGGCAAAATTATCCTGGTCTTCCCGTGTAAATTCATATTTTGTTGCACAGGCATCAGCACATACGCCCATGGCATTCTGATCATATACATCTACCAGGCCATCTTTTTGCATACCATCGGTTAGCGAAGAAGGCCCGAACTTCGTAGCCGTTCTTAGATGCACATAGTGCGGAATAAGACTCATGTTTTCCATTCCTCCTGCAACAATTATCGATGCATCACCAAGGGCGATGGATTGTGCCGCCTGCATAACTGCTTTCATTCCAGAGGCACATACCTTATTTATTGTAGTGCATGGTACTGTATCTGGTATTCCTGCATAAATGGCAGCTTGCCTTGCCGGAGCCTGCCCGGTTCCAGCTTGTACAACATTGCCCATAAGTACCTCTTCTACCAATGCTGGGTCTAAATTAATTTTTTCTAAAGCGCCCTTAATGGCCACAGTACCTAATTTAGGGGCCGGAACCGTTGAAAGCGCTCCCATAAAACTACCAATTGGGGTCCTAACTGCGGAAACTATAACTACCTCTTTCATATGTCTACATGATTAATCGTGGCGAAATTAATAAATTCTTATCCAAACCTATTGTAATGCGGTCAATTCCTTAATTTCAGTTTATAATTTTCTATTTTTGAAGAATTCACTACTAATCTTATCTCTTGGACAATCTTTACAAAAATCAGTCGCTGATATATAAGTATATTCTATATGTGGTGGCTGTGGGATTCATCGTTTTTTTCTTTCCAAAGGGAGGGAAATTTAAATATGAATTTCAAAAAGGAAAGCCATGGCAGTTTGAAAATTTATACGCCCCTTTTGATTTCTCCATAAAGAAAACCGACCAAGAAGTTGCGGAAGAAAAGAGACAGATTTCTGAAAACCAGCTGCCTTACTTCAGGTATAACCAACAGATTGTAGATGAGGTCTATTCTCAGTTCAATACCAAGTTTGACAGCCAATGGTCCGAGAGTAACCTGCCAAAACGCAGCATTACCTATTTACGGAATATTTCGAAGACTATTTTAGACTCCCTCTACAAGCCTGGGATTTTGGAAAAGTCAGGTGGGTTGAAGGGGCATAGTTTTATGTTTTTAATTAGGAACAATGAGGCGGTCAAAGTTCCTATTTCTGAGTTTCACCGGGTAACTACCGCCGATGAATACATAAAGACTGTTCTAAAAGAAAAAAACCTGCAGATGTATGAGAGCGAATTTCAAAAACTTTTTTTGATTTAATCGCTCCTAATGTGCTTTATGATAAGGATTTATCTCAAAAGGCAAAAGAGGATGCTTTAAATGATATTTCTTATTTGAGGGGGATGGTCGATGAAGGTAAATTGATAATTGCCAAGGGAGAGGTTGTGGAGGCTGAAAATCTCAAGATTTTAGAGTCATTAAAGGCTGAATATGAGTCGGAACTATGGACCGCAAATAACTATTATTTTATTCTTGCCGGTTACACGGTACTGGTAGCATTAGTACTCATAATGCTTTTCTTGTTTCTTAAGAAATACAGAAAAGAGGTCTATGCCAACAATACGAAGGTTACGTTTATCTTTTTTAATATTCTTTTATTGGTATTCATTACTACGATGATGGTAAAATATAATGAAGCTTATGTCTTTGTAGTGCCTCTTTGTATTCTACCCCTTGTACTTAAAACATTCTTTGATGCGCGATTAGGTCTTTTTGTCCACGTACTAACCGTACTAATTTTGGGTTTTGTGGTTCCTAACAGTTTCGAGTATATTTTTCTTCAAATCATAGCAGGGATTGTTACTATACTTACTGTATCGGAACTTTATAAGAGGGCTAATCTTTTCGTTTCCGTTGGGCAGATTACACTTATATATGTAGTGGGTTATTTGGCTTTCCATATCATACAAGAAGGAAATCTTAACAATATTGAGTGGTTTACTCTAGGTCTATTTTTTCTTAATGGTATGATTACACTGTTTGTACAACCGCTCATTTACATTTATGAAAAACTTTTCGGACTCGTATCCGATGTTTCTCTTTTAGAGCTTTCGGACACGAACTCCAAACTCTTAAAAGAACTCTCAAATAAGGCTCCCGGTACGTTCAATCATTCGCTGCAAGTGGCAAATTTAGCGGAGGCCGCTGCGAATCAAATAGGAGCCAACGCAATGCTCGTACGCGTTGGTGCTCTTTATCACGATATCGGTAAAATGAACGATGCAAACTATTTTACCGAGAATCAAATTACCAACGTTAATCCGCATGATGAAATTAGCCCAAAGGACAGTGCACGTATAATAATTGACCATGTCATTAATGGAATTGAACTGGCCAGAAAAAATAATCTTCCGGATAGAATTATTGATTTTATAAGGTCGCACCATGGTACTACTTTGGTTTATTATTTTTATAAAAAACAAAAGGAATTGGGGGAAGATATAAATGAAGAAGATTTTAGATACCCCGGTCCTTTACCTTTTTCAAAGGAAACGGCCATCTTAATGATGGCAGACTCTGTAGAGGCGGCCTCTAAGAGTCTTAAGGACCCCACTTTCTTAATAATTGATGAATTCGTGGAAAAAATCATCTCTGGGCAGATGAAATTAAACCAGTTTTTAAATTCGGATATAACTTTTAAAGAAATTGAAATGATTAAGAAGGTTTTCAAAAAGAAACTAACGAATATTTATCATTTGAGAGTTGAATATCCAGAGTAAATAGGTGCTGTTCAAAATTTTTAAAAAATCCAAATAAATAGTTGCTTTGTAGGGTTGAAAAAATGTACATTTGCAACCGCTTTCGGGCGAATGTTCATAATATTTTTTAAGGAGAGGTGCCTGAGTGGCCGAAAGGAGCGGTTTGCTAAATCGTCGTACCCTAACAAGGGTACCCAGGGTTCGAATCCCTGTCTCTCCGCAAGAGTCTGTGTGAGAAGATAGATTTTTATTGAAATTGATAACCAATTCGGGGTGTAGCGTAGCCCGGTTATCGCGCCGCGTTTGGGACGCGGAGGTCGCAGGTTCGAATCCTGCCACCCCGACGAATTGAATATAAAACCCTGAATTTCAGGGTTTTATATTTTATAAAAATCCCAAAATCCTATAAAATTCAAGCTTCAGCGAGACCTATTCGGTTACTTGTTTTATCCTGCACTTTGCCAAACCCCCATTTTTAATGATGTTGCTGGTCCAGGTTCTCGGGGAACACGGATTCGGACCAAAAAAGAAAACGAAAAATAAAAGCATAAGCTTAATTTCTCATAGTACTGCATGCCCATTTAGTTTTCGTAAAGCTTCCTATAAAAAGATAATTAGCGATAATATTTAAAGAGACCAAGAATGCGGCACTTTGGGAAAAGAAAAACTTATTTTTCCAAGTTTCAAAAAAAGTCTTTTTAAAGACGATATCTTCCAAGATTTTAAAATTGTAATCATTATAATAAACTGTAAACACTTTACAGAATATATTACTTAGTTAAAATGGCTCTTGGTAAACCTTATTTTTAACAATTGAATTTAAAATTAAAGATGTAGTAAGTTCTCCGTAAGCCGCCAATCTGGAATTAAGATCCTCCAAATGTTTGGCATCCCTAACATGTCCCTTCATCAGCATGCAGTCCCTCCCTGTCAATTTGTGGCATTCGCTTATTTCTGGTACGGATGGTATAAACTCCTCGAATCTAGGAGTTTGGCCGAATCGGATTTTGATGGAAATATAAACCCCTAGAGAGTAACCCAATTTGTCCAAGTTTACCTTTGTGTTATACGATCCGATTATTCCTGCATCTTCCAACTTTTGAATGCGCTCGGCTACCGTAGGAGAAGCAAGTCCGACGGCTGCTGCAATATCCTTTAAGGCTACTCTTGCATTTTCTTGTAACATTTCTAAAATTTTCCAATTTATCGAGTCCATGTTCATTACTAATATTTTTTTACTGTATTACCTTACAAAATTAGGAAATTTATATTTATTGCATAATTATATAAATAAAAGTTTAGATTTTCATAAGTAACTTTGTGTTATAAAATCGTGCGGTATGACTACCAATGACATTTCTCCGGAAGAATTTGACTCTTACTACGGAAGGTATATTTATAAATTGGATGACAATTTATCCTTACAAGACAGTTTTGAGAATGGGAAAATCAAGATCGTCAATTTTTTCGGTAACATTCCAGAAGATAAACTATCGTATAGATACAATACCGATAAATGGAACTGTAAAGAAATACTACAACACCTAATCGATACCGAGCGGATATTTATGTACCGCTGTTTTCGAATTGCCAGACATGACAAGACGGAACTGGCCGGTTTCAATCAAAATATTTATATCCAGCCATCACGTGCTAATGAAAAAAGTCTGGACGAACTGATACAAGAGTTCCAAGCGGGTCGGGAGCATTCCCTATCACTTCTAAATAGTTTAAGCGATACGGATTTGATACAGGTAGGAAGTGCAAACGGCGGTCCGATGTCCGCAAGGGCAGCGGCATTTACGATAACCGGTCACGAAATATGGCATATGGAGATAATAACGGAAAAATATTTATAAATGATATTTAAAAAAACATTTGTTTTTTCTCTATTGGTTGGTGTTTTAGCTAAAATAGGGTTTTCCCAAGATAACAGTATTACGTTTCAAGTAGATGATGTGCCTGAAGCCTCAATGGATGTTTTGGGCATACGGGGTAGCGTAGCCCCCCTGTCATGGGAAAAAACCCTATTTCTGGATAATGCAAAAATAACACTTGATTTTTTGGCCGATGTTAAAACGGTCGAATACAAATATGTGTGGGATCGAGACGGTGACATAGCTTGGGAGGGAATCGATAATAGAACACTTACTTTTCCCCTTGGGGAAAGTACAATAACAGATATTTGGAACAAGGAGAAGCCCGTTGATATTATAAGCCTAGATGCTATTTCCTCCGAAAATCTAATGAAGGATTACGCTTTGTTGGAAGAAATGGTTCTACAGGTGCATCCCGGAACCTATCGCTACGCATCTAAAGAGGATATCAAAGCTGAGTTGCAGGCTCTGAAGGCTAAATTCAAAAAATCTAGGTCGATCGGGGGCGCTTATTTGGCCATGTCGAAAGTGACCGCAGTCATTCAATGTGATCATACCAAGGTCGGTTTCAATAATCAGGGCAGGATTGTGAACAGCATCATCCACGAACAGGAGGACAAATTACCCTTCACGTTCAAATGGTTCGATGACCGTATGATCGTTGGATTAAACGCTTCCAGCAAGAATCTGCTCAAAAGGGGAACAGAGGTAATGAAAATCAACGGTATTCCAGTTTCTAAAATTAAAAGTGAACTGATGTCCTATGTGGCGGCGGACGGTGCTACGGATAAGAATAGAATCGCAAAACTGGAGGTGGACGGTTTCGATTTTAGGTACAATGCATTCGACGTTTTTTTTCCGCTCAAATTCCGATTGAAGAACAACCAATTCAACATTTTACTGAAGCATGATGAAAAGGAATATAAGGTGGATGTGCCGGGAATGCATCGTGAACAAAGGGCCAAGATACTTGCGGAACGTTACCCTGAATTCCCCTACCATAGGGACGACACTTGGGTATTTGAAATTAAGGATGGCGTAGGGGTTTTGACCCTAAATTCCTTTGGACTTTCGGGTTGGAAAGCCATGACCATTGATTATAAAGAGTTTTTGGCCACGGCTTTTGTCAACTTAAAAAAACGGAATATTCGTAAGCTCATTATCGATATTCGCAAAAACGCCGGGGGATTGGACGAAATGAAGAATGAACTTTTTTCATATCTACCATTTGACCGAGAGAAGGTGGAATTATTTCCTAGGGAAGGTAGAACTCGTTTTTTACTATTTCCTGAAATACTAAAGCCGCACATTAAAACATGGGGTGAAAATCCGTGGTTCTATAATTTAAAAAATCCTGATGCCAGGGACGGCGTATATTATGTTTTTGAGGAAAAGAGGGAAAACAGGATACCAAAGCCCGCCAAGGAAGCTGTTTTTGAAGGAGAGGTATTGCTGCTTACTGCGCCCACCAATACTTCCTTGGCCTTTTACACGGCACGAGACTTTAAACAATTTGCAATAGGAAAGATAGTCGGTGAAGAAACGGGTGGTAATCAAAGAGAAATCAATGGAGGGCAAATCGTCTTTTTGACGCTACCCAATTCAGGTATTGAAATCGATTTTCCAGTTATGGGTGCGTTTGCCAAAAAGGAGATGCCCAATTCTGGGGTCGTTCCCGATTATTTGGTAAAGACCACTGCTAGTGATTTTGCATCCGATAAAGATGCGCAGATGCAAAAAGCGATGGAACTCCTAAACGATTGACCATGCTAGAAATACGACCCAATTGTGAACATTGCGGGAAAGATTTACCGAACAGTTCAACAGAAGCAATGATTTGCAGTTTTGAGTGTACGTATTGTAAAGATTGTGCTCTTGACCTTTTAGAAAATGTATGCCCAAGCTGTGGTGGTAATTTTCAGCCAAGACCGATACGGCCTAAAGTAATGTTGGCCAAGTATCCAGCATCGGAAAAACAAGTCCATCTACCGAAGAACAAGGGTAAGATTGAAAAGATGAAAGTGAGATATAGATTAATAAAACCGGAAAAGCGATGAACACAACTTTTGAAACCTATAAACCGCGGAATATTTTTTTTAGTGGATGGACTCCTTTCGATGAATGGACGGTCAAGACTTATAAAATTACCAATCGGGAACACTTCTCATCCAATGAAATATTTGAGAATATTATAAGGCATCTTCCGGTTTGGTTAAAACAGATTGAGAATTCACAATTACCTATATACAAACAGGCCTTTCTCATCGTACATGAGGCTCGTGAGGGTGTTTGGATATTGTTGAATTGGTGGACTGGTGGAGAGATGGTCGAGACTAAAGTATTTTTTTCAAGTTTTGATTCTCCAAATATCATAACAGCTTCCCCCTACAATACAAATTCGCTGTTATGTGTTTGGGAGTTGGAGGTTTTTGCACACGAGCGCAAGTCTTGGATAGTAAATGTGCTATCAAACCCCCAAATGCCTGATTTTGAAAATTATAAACATGATGTTTTTAATACGAAGAGATGACACAGGAAATTATGAAAGGATTCGCTGATGCTTGGTCCGATAAGAACGTATCTGCCGTGATGTCTTATTTTACGAAGGACTGTGAGTATCGTCCCTCTATCTATGAAAGAAATAAGGAATGCCTGAAGGGCAAAGAACAAGTTGAGAAGGCCATTATGGAAATCATGCAGTTTGATGATTCTGTGCAATCCGTCGTTTACAACGGACATATTGATAAGGATATTGGTTTTTGGGAATGGGAATATGTAACTGCGAAGGGTACGGTCATAAAAGGCTGCGATTTTTTTCGGTTTAAAAATAATTTAATCAAAACTAAAAATGCCTATCGAAAACAAATCAAAAGTTGATGGATTGCGCTTCTTGATAAGTACTGTTTTCATATAGGAGCCAAAAAGAAAAATCAACACAATTTACTGAATATCAATTATATGCAAAAAATACTTTTTTTTGTACTGGGATTATTTTTGCTTTTTTTTCATAAATCTCAGTCGCAAGATTCCGTTCCGAAGAGGATATATAACACCACTAATTTGGGCGATGTGAACTCCCCAAAAATCGATGGAATCATTGACGACAAGGCGTGGGAATTGGTGGAATGGAGTGGAAATTATATCGAGTGGAGTCCGGATGAAAATACACCGCCTTCCCATCAATCAAAGCTCAAAATCCTTTATGATGACAAAAACCTTTTCGTGGCATTTAGGTGTTATGATGCCGAACCCGATAAGATTGTCAGTAGGCTTTCGAGACGGGATGGTTTTGATGGCGATTGGGTCGAGATCAACATCGGCAGTTTGGGCGATTTGCGCACCGCCTATTCTTTCACCATATCGGTTTCGGGAGTACAGGGAGAGGAATACATTACCAATGATGGCCAAAATTGGGACAACACTTGGAATCCTATTTGGTATGCTAAAACAAATATCGACGAAGAGGGGTGGACAGCGGAGATTCGAATTCCATTAAGCCAGATACGATTCGGCAAAGGCAAGGACCAGATATGGGGAATCCAATCCACTAGGCGTTTTTTTAGAAAAGAAGAGCGGTCGGTTTGGCAACGAAGCCCCCAAAACGCGCCGGGCTGGGTCAGCAGGTTCGGGGAATTACACGGATTGAAAAACCTAAAGCCCCAACGGCAACTGGAATTACAGCCCTATGTAGTAACCTCACAAAATGAATTAGGCGCACGCACCAATAATCCCTTGATTTCCGAAAGCGAAACCAAGTTCAATGCAGGATTTGACGGAAAACTGGGAGTGACGAACGACTTAACCTTGGATTTTACTATCAATCCTGATTTCGGTCAGGTGGAGGCCGACCCCTCGGCCATCGCCCTTGATGGTTTTCAGATTTTCTTTCAGGAAAGGCGTCCTTTCTTTATAGAAAACAAGAATATTTTCGATTACGCATTTTCAAGCTCAACAAGTGGAAGAACATTTGGCTTTGATAATTTGTTTTATTCCCGAAGGATTGGAAGATCGCCTCAGAGTTTTGCAAACGTACGAGAAGGTGAATTCAGTAAACAACCCAATATTTCAACAATTTTGGGTGCTGCAAAATTCAGTGGAAAAACCAGGAACGGATGGTCAATAGGTGTCTTGGATGCCATTACTGAAAGAGAAGTGGCCACTATTGAGGGTGATGCAGGAGTTAGGGAAGAAACGGTTGAGCCTTTTACCAATTATCTGGTAGCTAGAATCCAAAAAGACTTCAATCATAACAACACATTTATTGGCGGAATTTTTACTGCCACGAACCGCTCCATTGATGAAAATACTGATTTTCTTCATGAATCGGCATATACAGGGGGTATTGACATCACCCACAATTGGAAAAATAGAGCATATTATTTTAAAAGTAATTTGGTTTTCAGTAAAGTTTCGGGGAGCAATAATGCTATTCTTAGAACACAAGCATCTATTACCCATCTTTTTCAACGAGAGAGTGCCAATTATCTTTCCATTGATGATAGCCTAACTTCACTTACAGGAACGGGGGGAAACATACAAATCGGAAAAGGTCAGGGGAATTGGCTATTTCAAACTGGACTTACATGGCGTTCACCCGAATTGGAGCTTAATGATATTGGGTTTCAACAACTCTCCGATGACTTTAGATATTATGGCTGGTTGGGATATAGAACTACAAAGCCGTTAAAGAATATGCGGTCCTGGCGCTTGAATTATAACCACTATGTCGCCTTTGATTTTGGTGGAAACCTTAATGACTTATTTTTCAATGCCAATGCATGGCTCAACCTTAAAAACAATACATGGTTAAACCTTCTAGTAGATTATAAACCCATCAGCTATTCCAATTTTTGGTTGCGTGGCGGTCCAAGAATGCAATTCGAAGAGTCGTATCGAGTAGGCGGTACCTTGAACTCTGATGCCCGAAAAAAACTTCGATTTGGAATTAATAAATCATACGTTTGGGCGGGAGAGAACTCATTCGAAAGCTCATCCGTTGGAGGATTTATCACTTATCAACCCATTAATTCCCTTCAGGTTTCCCTTTCCCCAAATTACACCAGAACAAGAAACACCCTGCAATATGTCTCCACCAATCTGTTGAATACGGATGATTTTACAAGATATGTGCTTGGAACACTAGACCAGGAAACGCTGAGTTTTCCGCTTAGGATAGATTATATCCTGACCCCTACCTTGAGTCTGCAATACTGGGGCCAGCCCTTCATTTCCCAAGGGATTTATCAAGACTTCAAATATGTTGCCAACCCAGTCGCAAGGCGTTTTGAAAATCGCTTTACAGAATATGAAGATACACAACTAGAATTGGATTCAGGAGTGTATTATGTTGATGAAGATTCGGATGGAGTTGAAGAATACCAATTTACTCAGCCTGATTTCTCCTTTATACAGTGGCGATCCAACTTGGTACTGCGTTGGGAATATACTCCCGGTTCTGAGTTCTATTTGGTATGGAGCCAAGACGCATCGAACTTTGGTAGCATCAATAATGGCCTTACGGAAAATTTAAGGGGCAATATCAAGGATGTTAATAATATTTTCCTATTAAAATTCACGTATCGATTCATTAAATAAACCATCAACATGAAAAGACTCATAATTCCATTCTTATTCCTAGTGGCAAGCACGATAATTGCCCAAAACTCAAAGCGCCTTAAAGGAGAGGAAACCGACAAAATTAAGGTGCTAAATTTTGGGACCTTTCATATGGGCACAACTACCGATGCAACCAAAACCGAGTTCGACGAAAAAAATGAGAAGAACAAGAAAGCGGCCCATGCCGTTGCAAAAAAACTGGCCGCATTTAGACCAACCGTTATTATAGCGGAAACAACACCGAGCTATAACGACAAACTACTGGCCAACTACAAAGCGTATCTAGCAGACCCCAGTATGGAGTTTAAGAGACCCGATGAAGTGGAGCTATTGGCCTTTGAATTGGGACGGCTTTCCAGTACGGATAGAATTTACGGTATTGACCATAAAATGGGCTACAATTACAAAATAGATAGGGAGATTGATAATACGGTCGACCGTGAAACCCTAGAACACTATTTTAAAGACCGCTATGCTGACATACCCCATTTAAACCCTCATGAGGAAGGGTTGGCCTTGTTCGAAATGCTAAAGCGTATGAACCGTGACAAGTTCCTCGATTTCTTAATTACCTCAAATGCGGACATTCTTACCCACGCGGCAACCGAAAATGGATTCGAGGGAGCCGATGAGGCAGCCAAATATTATCAACGCAACCTGAGAATGTACACTAATCTAAACCGTATTGACTTAAAACCATCCGATAGAGTGTTTATCCTTATGGGTGCCAGCCATACGGCATTTTTTAGGGACTTCATAAGCAGAAGTCCAAAATATATCATGGTTGACACATTTGAATATTTAAAGGAATAGAGACACATGAAAATCTCGATAAACATTCGATTCGCAGAACCAAAGGATACTGAAGACATCATCAGTTTATGTCTAGAACATGCCGATTATGAACAATCAGAATATTCGAAAGAAGGGAAAAAAGAGCCTTTGAAGGATGCATTGTTCGGAACCAATAAAAAACTTGAATGTATCGTGGGTGAAAGCAATAATGAGATTATCGCCTATGCCACATACATGAAACAGTACGCCACTTGGGATGTCGAAGAATATATCTATATGGATTGCCTTTTCGTAAAGGAATTTGCTAGAGGGCTTCGAATTGGAGAGAGGTTAATCAATAAAATTAAAGAAGAAGGAAGAGCAAAAGGAATCAAGTTAATCCAATGGCAAACTCCTGATTTTAATACAAGAGCGATTAAGTTTTATCGACGCATTGGGGCAACTTCAAAATCTAAAGAACGGTTCTTTCTAAAAATTTGACTATGAAAAATATGTACACCCTTGCCCTGTCATTGCTTATCCTTGCTTGTGCTGGAAAAACGGACAAAATCACTCCAGAGAATATCGGGAAGAAATTGGACATAAAACACCAATCCCTCGAAATCGAGTTGGACTGGCAAGAAAAAGCGATAAAAGGAAAAACAACCATACTATTTTCATCATTCGTTGAAACAATAAAAGTGAAACTTGATGCAGCTGAATTACTTATTGACTCCGTATTGCATGAAGGTAAATTATTGGATTTTCAAATGGATACGGTAAATGAAAAGGTCCACATTCAACTTGGCAATAGAGCTCAAGCCAATGAGGAAATCGAGTTGGAAATTACATTTCGAACAACACATAAAAACGAGTCGGACCCAAATAATATCTGGGGAAGCTTTGGTAAGGGAGTACGCTTTTTCGAGCCATCCCTTACAGAAAAAGAGCGCCGTTTTCAGGTTTGGACGGTAAGTGAACCGGAATCCAGTAAATACTGGTATCCTACGAATGATGACCTGTCCGATGTAAGAACTACCGAAGTAATTATTCATGTTGAGAAACCTTTGATGGCTTTATCGAATGGAATTTTGGTTTCGTCAGCGGATGGAGATGGCTCAAAAAGAACCTTCCATTGGAAAACCCTCATTCCAAATCCTCCACATCAGACCTTTTTGGTCATTGGAGAATACGACAATTACGGACAATCCTTCGGGAATATTGTACTGAACAACTATGGCTATCCCGATGAAAGAGAGGGCACCAAGGAAAGTGTGGTGCGGCTTCCTGATATGATGGGATTCTTTTCGGAATACACCGGTCAAGTATATCCCTACCCCGAATACACCCAGATTTTTGTACAGGATTTTGGTGGCTGGAAAGGAGCACAGGGAAATTCCATCATTACCGAAAACATGATCGACGACAAGACCACCCACGAAGATTTCTTATACGGGTGGGATTTGACCGAGGGCGAAGCCCTGGCACACCAGTGGTTCGGGAGTTATTTAAAGCCAAAAAGCTGGAAAGATGCTTGGCTGACCAAAGGATTCGCAAGATATTTCTCCGGGCTTTACAACCAATATAAAAACGGAAACACCGAGTTTCTGACCTATCAATTGTCACCTGATTTAAATGCCTATCTAAGTGATTGGAAAAGCGGTACTAACACCATAATAGCCCCCGATTTAATTAAGAATACCGAAAAATTCATAAATGGCAACACCCCCTATGCAAAAGGAGCTTTGGTCTTGCATATGTTGCGAAAGGAGTTAGGAGAGGCTAAATGGAAAGAAGGCGTCGAGACATATGTATCCCGATTTGGGGGCAAAATGGTAGCCACCGAAGATTTTGTTAAAGTGGTCAATGAGGTCAACGGAAAATCCATGGATTGGTTTTTTGAACAATGGGTTTTTGGAGTTGGGCACCCAAAATTTAGGGTGGAAGAGCAATATGACACTATCGAAAAAAAGCTTGTAATCGACGTATTTCAAGATCAAAAAATCGATTCCGTGGTTAATGGAAAAAAGATTCCCTATTTCCAGGGGAAAATGCTTGTTGAAATCGACGACAGATTTGAAGAGATTCAAATTGAATCCCAAAAGAAAAACAGTTTTGTTTTTATATCCGATCAAAAACCAGAACTGATAAATCTTGACGTTGAGGATACTTGGATTAAGGAGGTTGCTTTCGAAAAAACCACCGCCCAACTTCTGGCTGAGCTTGCCCTGAGCAATGATGTATTGCATCGCCGTTTGATTATGCAAAAACTGACGACCACCGCAGTGGACAAAAATGTCGATGAAAATACTCGTTTAAATATCGAAGCGGCTCTAAGGAATTCAGCGCTAACTGAGGACTACTGGCGTATGCGTTTGATTGCCCTTTGGCAATTGCAAAGTATGTATAGTTCAAGGTTTGTTAGCCAGCCTTTGAAGCTCAACAAAGAGACGGAGCAAATGTTGCTCACGCTTAACAAGCGCGAAAAATCTTGGGTAAAGGCTTGGGCAACTAACTTCCTCGGAACGACCAAGGATAAAAAATATGTCCCGAGGTATTTGGACGGACTGAAAGATTATAGCGACCGGGTTGTTTTTATGTCGGCTATAGCCCTCGGAAAAACAAAAGATTCAAGAGCGTATGAAGCCCTTAAAAATTTACCTAGCAAACCCTCTTGGAAGAACCAAAGCCTTATCAGTGCATTACATGGATTCAAAGAACTGGAAGACCCGAGAGCTTATGGTTTGGCATTACAATCGCTAACTGACTCCGATAACCCCCATTGGAATTTAGGGGTACCCATTTGGGATCATCGAATTGCCGCCGCTCACACCTTGGTTGCTTTGGGAAAGGTTGACGAGGCTTATGATAAAATCTACATACAGTTTCAAGATGCATTGAAAACAGGAAATATAAATGATATGTTCTATAATGCACAATTGGTGTCCGTATTGGCCAACCCAAAAGGAATCGAGGTTTTTGAACAACTAAAAGCATACTTTAAAAACGACAAGGATGCGATAAGGGCAATTGCACAACTACGAAAAAATTTTGAAAATAGCTTATGAATTCAGTGAACACATTTCCCAATTGGTGGCAATCCATACTATTGACAATCTTAATGTCCATCATTATTATAGTAACCGTTATCACGAAAACAATAATTGAGCAATATTATGGATTTGACTCGGAATTTTTATTACTGCTTCAATACGTCCTTTCAGTAGGTTTGGTCGCAGCAATTCTTTTTTTGTTTTTAGAAGGAAAAACAAAAATCATTTGAAGGTTTTTAAGGATGGTTCTTGGAGTTGGAAAGTAACCACCATAGTAACCCTTCTCTCCCTCATTCTTTTTCTTGGAATTATAAATCCTATAAGCAGCCTTATACCCATGCCGGAGGCTATAAAAGATGCAATAGCAGAATTAATACATCAGACAGGAATATATTCTTTCTTGATGGTGGTAATCTTAGCCCCTATTTTTGAGGAATACATCTTTCGCGGAGTTATATTGAGGGGATTGCTCAAAACCATCTCCCCAATAAAAGCAGTATTACTTTCAAGCTTTCTCTTCGGTATAGTACACTTAAATCCTTGGCAATTTGTAACCGCATTTTTAATTGGAATTTTTTCAGGTTGGCTCTATTACAAATTCAAGGATTTAAAGCTATGTATTCTAGTACATTTCTGCGTAAACGCAATTGGTTTTTTCTCCAGATTTTATTTAAAGGATAATTTGGATGTCATGGAACTGGACTATATAGATATGTTGGGCGGTCTGCAGAACTATATTTTGATAATTATTATTTCCAGTTCGCTATGTCTATTGGGCATTGTGTGTTTGAATAGAACATCCAATCAACCTAAAAATTAATCACCTATATCCTAAAAATCTATTTTTATGAAAACAATACTTATTACCGCGCTTTATATGTCAACTTTTGTCTCTTTTTCACAGGAAAAATTAACAATCAATGACTTCAATGATCTTCTCGGGGATAAGTGGACCGGACAGCTTACCTATCAAAGCTATAGTGGTGATGGCGAAATGAGCATCCCTACGAATGCACGTTTTCAAATAGAGGAAGGCCAGCTCATCAAAATAACTGAATACCCTGAAGAACCGCATGCCAATAGTAGGGAAGAATGGAAAATATCACAGAATCCTTACACGCTCAATAATGAGCCTATTCTAAGAGTTGAATCTTCCAAAGATGGAAGTACAATAATTCAAACGGAATTTATGGGAGAAGACAAGGACAGGGAGGCCAGAATGATTAGGGAAATTTATTTTAACAAAAGGACTTTGGAGATTACAAAGCATGTAGAAATTATCGAAACTGGTGAGCGGTTCATCCGAAATAAATTCTCGTATATAAGATGAAAAAGCTCAAGTTCCTTATAAGAAAACCGGCTATAAATATGATGGTCGCGTTATCGGCACTTTTTGTAAGTATATGTGCGCTTATAGTTTCTGTGCAGGAAATACGTATCATGCGAACCCAGCAACGGGCAAGCATGTACTCTTTCTTGACCATAAAACGAATTTACAATTCAGAGGGATTCGGGTATGTTCTAAAAAATAGTGGTAATGGTCTTGCGCAGATAAATACCTATCAAGTTTCATATGATGGCAACCATTTTCAGAATTGGCAAGATCTGGTGAATAGTTTTATGCCAGAAGGGGAGCAGGTCAACTATAATAGCATGAGATCAAATAGCATTAGTGAACAGATGATTACTGATGGGGAGTCTGTGGACTTATTCTTTATTGCTTGGAATAATCTTACCCAAAATCTACTTCCTGAACTGGAAAGCATCGATATTGAAATATGTTATTCTTCCCTTTTGGGTGAATCTTGGGTCATCAATAATTCCCAAATGAGAAGCTCAATTAAGAGTGAATGCTTCATAAATACTGAAAAGCAATTCATCAACTAAACACTAAAGCAAAACTAGAATTGTTTGATGCATCCGCAAATATTATTATTAAAACAAATTTTAATTGAAACTAATTATGATTTTTATAAAAAGAAAAATACTGGTAATTATTAATATAGCATTTTTCATTTTTGGCTGTAATAAAGATGGTGGATTTAATTCTGCTAAAGAACAAAAAATTGATTTCGATAAATTCACTTTGGTCACACCTAAAGACTGGTTTCGATTTTATCCCCAAGGCACTGACGGCTTTTACGGAGGGCTCACCAATAATAAAGATACCCTGTATTTCGATTATGGAGTTTTTTCCTTTTCTTCAATCGATGACATTAAACAGAATAGTGAAACAATCCGCTTTAAAGAACTAAGGGTAGGTGGAATCCATTCTAAAATTGTTTTAGAAAAAAGAGTTGGAGAGTTGCAAGAAAGGTTTTCTTTCTATTCGGATAAAAAGGATGGAGTTAACCTAAATAGGATATATTGTTATAGTCCTACCAACCAAGCATTGGTTGAAAGAATATTTTTATCACATAGATTTAAATAGTCAGTTGACTGGTCAATAGTTTTTCTGAATCAGAGCAGTTTCAAAATAGATCGAAATATGAGAATTTTGTTTTTCGCATTCTATAATTTTATTAGGATGTATTCAAAAGCCGAAGAATGTCTCTAGATAATCGAAGTTTCTGTTGTAGCAAAATTTTGATTAAATTCAGTCTGTGGATGCATTTATTCTACATATCAAAATCCATCTACAATGTAGGATAGTTATATAAGAGCGTATACTTTGGGACCATATGAACAAATATTTTATTAAATGTTGACTAATTAAGGTTAAGCTAGGGAATTTCAAGGAAATTTGTTTTCTATTTTACTTTTGGTACTAATAATAAAGTCAACTGGGGTTAAACACTGTTTGTGTAAAATGATTATTAAATTAATTTTTGAAGTTTGATCAAACGAACGATTTATGATATTTTGAATAGTACATTATTTAATGCTTATTAAATGTGAGTGTTATTGCAAATGGATTGAGTTTAATTTTTTATATGAATGTCTCTAGTGTAAAAAATAAATTCAAATCAATTTATATAGTTTTGGCACTCTTTTCCTATTTTTGGTTAGGAAAGCGTCAAAAAGCCTTTCAGGTAGACCTAATCGGTTACCTATGTTGAAAAATAGAATGTAAAATACTGGTTATTAAAAGAAGAGGGTAGGAGTTCTAACTCTGCCATCCCGTCAAGTTAAAGTGAAAAAGTCCTCAAAGAAAAGCTAACTTTCTACCAGGACTTTTTTGTTTTTAAATAAATTTAAGATTTGCTTTAATTTGCAACAATCTCTCCATTCGAGATGAACGAAATTGATATTGCAACCCCGATATTAACGCTTAAGAATCTAATGATCATTGATTATCAGATTTTTTTGATTCTAGGTAAAATACTAAATGGGCTTTAAAGTGCGCAATTTTGCGAACTTGGCTTAAAATGCTTAATTTTTTCTCAAAATCTTACGTTCAGTTTATATTCTGTCTAGATACCTATTTAGGGTTCTCAAGGCCAATTAAGACGGGGTATTCTCAAATAACCATTTACCTAGAATTGAAATAGTAAAAAGGACGTACGGATATCTTACTCAGGAATCTTGAGCTTATTCGAAGTGTAGGTTTCCCTAAGGTAATTAAATTGTTATTTTCCCAATCGCTTATCATTTCATATGGCTAGTCTTTTGAATTTGTCTCTTAGTATAAGCCGATATTTCTATTGGAAAGTTATTGTATTTCATTTTCTTCTGCCATGTCGATGATATTATCAAACTAATGGTTCAAAAAAAGAATGGTTTTTTGCCACACTCATGGAAGTTTCAGTGTTTTTCCTATCAGAATCATTATTATGATTACTGGTGGCATAGAGTATTACCTAGAAATTTTATCAGTAAGTTTTTTTGATTCTTTCATAACAGGCCTTTAGGCCCTAATGATAAAAAGTGAGGCCCGTAATCCAATTAGTATATTGTTGAGCAGTCTAAATCATATCATGACGAAATTGGTTTTTGTTTTAGCAAAAATGTGGTCTAAGGTTAAAAGTCTATTTATAACTTTTCACCCGGTCGTCTTCAATTTTTCCCTTCCAATTTAATCCAAATGCAAAATCATAAACATTACCATCTGCATCGGTGTAGGGCTTCATATCCCTTGGTAAATCTTCAAATTGTGCCTCTACGGTCAACATATCGGCAGGCATTTGAAATGGCAGTAAACCTGAAGGTTCTGCAGCTCCGGTCATGATTTCCATTAAGGCTTGGTCTTGAACGCCCATATGCACTAGTATGGCAGCAGCACTGCCTTCAATTTCAGAAAATACCATAGGCTTGGCTACCTTTATAGATACAATTACGGGTTTATCACCCATTTTCATTTTAGTATCCTTTACCAGTTGCATATCTGTCGTATTAATGGTGGCCGTTGATTTTCCCTTATAACTTCTATTGGTAAAATCTTCTAACGGACTACCACCGGCCAGACTAACTTCTCTGGCGATATCTGCCGTATAAGGGCCATACTGTAAATTGATCGGCACGTAACCGTTACCTCCCTTTTTCAAATCGGCTTCATCATAACCAACGCCTCCGTTTGGACTTTCTATGCCAACTAATGCAAAATCCGCTTCCCCAGGTGTATCCACTACGTTAAAGTATTTGGTAACCAATTCCATATTAAAGGGGTCTATCGTTTTTGGTTCTGTAGTTATGCCCCACCAGTTGGTCGTTGGTGCAATGTAGCGCTGTGGGACATATACTTTTTGTTTGGTTTTCACCGGAAGGATCTCGTTACTGTTCTTTAGCATTACGATGGACTTCAATTGCGCATCAAAACCAGCTTTCATAAACTCACTATTACCAACAATAGCCTTTGTTTCGGCAACATCCAAATAAGGATTTTCAAAAAGGCCGACCCTAAAAATATTGGTTAATAAGCGGACGGCGGATTCTTCAAAACGGGCACGCATCGCTTCTTTACCTAATTTGGCGACTCCGATTTCATAAGCTTCCAAAACAGGTGCCATGTCATTATTGCCTCCAAATTGGTCCATTCCCGCATCTATTGCCTTATAATGACGTTCTGCAACGGATAAGCCTTCCACACCAAAAGGTTTGCCTTCGAATTTAGATACAGAGGTAATATCTCTGGTGATTCCCCAATCCGTACATAATACGCCCTCATAGCCATACTCCCCTCTCAAGACATCGGTGATGAGATACTTATTGTATCCGTTGGCGACATTTTCACCATGCCCTGTAGAGATTGTATAATACGGCATTACGGCTGAGGCCATTTCTGTTGGACCGTCTAACTTAAAAGCTCCTTCAGTAAAAGGCTTGATGTGGTCCTTAATATTTTTTCCGGGATACACGGCATAGGCACCATATCCAAAATGGCCGTCACGCCCACCTTCTTCCGGACCACCGCCAGGCCAATGTTTTACCATGGCATTGACGCTCTCCATTCCCCAATCGCCACCCTCGGTGGACTGGAATCCATCTACATAGGCCCTCGCCAGATCAGTGGCCAAATCAGGGTCTTCGCCCATGGTACCGTCAAAACGACTCCAACGGGGTTCTGTAGCCAAATCTATTTGAGGAGACAGGGCTGTAGAAATACCCAATGCTCTATATTCCTTTGAGGCAATTTCGCCGAATTGTTCCATCAAGTCAGGGTCAAAAGAGGCCGCAATACCTAAAGTGCCTGGCCACATAGAAATATCTCCACCGGCACCAGCATTATACTCCGCATATGAGTCGCTACCATGTCGAGGGTCGGAACTTGTATTCACCGGAATACCCAAATACAGACCTTCAGCAAAAGCCTGTGCGTTATTGTTCCATTGGGCCGCAACAGCTGGGCTCTCTACCGATGTAATCAATACGTGGCGCAAATGGTCATCGGTCAAGAATTTCTTTTGTTCATCAGATAAATCACTAGCCTTTGCACCACTTTCAGCGAATTTCTGGCCATTGTAGGTAGATGAGCCAAAACCACGACTCCTGCCCGGTAAAGATTGGTGTGAACTATACAACATCAAACCAGCGATATCTTCAAGGCTCATTTGTTTGGCCAAATCCTTAGCGCGCACGTTTACGGGCAAACGCCAATCTTCATAGGTATCCAAGGTTCCATTTTTATTCAAATCCTTGAAGGCATATCTGTCCACGGTCAATAATTTAACACCGGATTCAGGATTGTACCCTAGGATACTTCCATCGGCATTTGAAATCTGGACAAAACCATCTTTTTCTATAGACGTAAATTTTTCGCCACAACTTTCTAAAAAAAATAACGCCACTAAAACAGGAACAATTGAATTTACTTTATTGAATTGCATGAGTATAAATTTGATTAATTACCTTCAACTATAGCGAATAACTCTTTGTCCATTTGCGGCTTGACGTCACAGCTTGTGTCAAAGTGCATTGTAGCGGTATTTGAGTTATTGTACGCAGGCCATTCTGGTAAATTAGAATAATTCGGGTTACCAGTTTTCGCGAAATTAAGCCATGCTCCACTCATTTTTTCGGCAAGCAAATGGGCTTCTTCCCCACCTCCTGTCATATGGTTTGCCAAGTTTATATTATTGAACATAAAGGGTAGTTCCATACAATGTAATGCCTTGAATTTTCCATCAAATACCGGAGATTGCCAGGTGAATAAATACATGTAGACCGGGGCACCATCCTTTACTGCAGATTTTTCATTGGCCTGTACCACTGCTCCTGGTCTAAACATCGTATCCACATCTAGTAGATCTTTGGGGTCCGTATCGTTTGGATAGGCTTTCTTAACGGCCGCTATATATATATCTGCTTTGTCTTTGTAGGTTTCTTTTATGTGGTTCATTATGGTTTCCTCGGATGCACCTACAAACCTCATGTTGGCAAATGGTGCAAATTCATTCTTCGCCGTGCCAATCAATAGAGGTATATTTTTTGACATTTCCAAGGCTTCAGGTGAACCTATTTGATAGGGTAGGTCCTTGCCATCGCGACTTGGTCCCCAATTAAGGCCAAAACCAATTATTTGTTTCCCTGCAACTTTCATTTTTTCGGCTACGACACTCAATGCCTTGCTGCTTGCCTCGGCCAATATTTCAAAAGGGATATTTTGAATGCTGTCCACCGAAGCCTTGTCCAACCCAAGTTGTGACAATGTCTCCTTGGCAATGTCCTGTGTATCTTCTTTTTCCAACATACTTGACCTAAAAGATCCACTTTGGTTAATTGCTTTATGGAACAGACCTTTTGCCTTTGGCATTGCCATTAGGGTATTCACCTTTGCGCCACCGCCAGATTGCCCAAAAATAGTAACGTTATTTGGGTCACCTCCAAAATTGGAAATGTTGTCTCTTACCCATTCTAAGGCGAGTACCATATCTAGTATGCTGTTATTGGCTGAATGCCGGTATTTCTCACCGTAGGCCGAAAGGTCCAAAAAGCCCAACACATTTAAGCGGTGATTAATACTTACGACCACCACATCTCCTTTTTTTGCCAAATTTTCACCATCATAGGATGGAAGTTCATGGCTAGAACCAGCTGTAAAGCCACCCCCATGAATCCAAAACATCACTGGTCTTTTCTTGGCGTCTGATGCCTCTGGTGTCCAAACATTCAAGCTCAGACAATCTTCGTTGGGGAAGCCCCAGTCGTGATCAAAAACAAATTCAGGTTCATCCTGTATCACCGTTGTAGGTTTAATCAATGGAGACACGGGTCCGTACATCGTTGTGCTTTTAACGCCATCCCATGCAACTGGTTTTACTGCTGCTTCAAATCGTTTTGCCGTACCGTAAGGGATGCCTTTATAGGTAACAATGTCATTATGGACGTAACCGCGAATTTTGCCATTATCTGTAATGGTTACAGGCACTTGTGATCCCGTTAATACTACATTCTGGGCAGTTACCGAAAAACCTAGCAACATTAAGAGCGTTATAATTGATATACTTTTAAGTCTTTTCATTTTATCTAAATTTTAGTGGCTGTTTTTTATTTGAAACCAATCTCACTTAAACCTTCATGACTAATCTTAATAGCCTCTAGAGGCTCTAGTCCATCAAAGGTCATATCTTGTTCCACCATATAATATTTCATTCCCGATTGTTCTTTATTGGCCAGAATCCTTTCAAAGTCAATAGTTCCTTTTCCTACCGGAGCAAATCTTCCTTGGTCATCCATGTCTTTCACATGCCAAATTTTAAATCTACCCGGATATTTTTCAAAATAGGCTAGAGGATCAGCTCCAGCTTTAGTAACCCAATACAAATCCATCTGAAAATTCACCAAATCAGGATTGCAGTTTTTCAATAGATAATCTATGGGCACAATTCCGTCGGAATTCTCTTTAAACTCGAAATCATGGTTGTGATACAACAGTTTAAGTCCTGCCGCATTCGCTTTTCCCCCAAGTGTATCCAAGATATTGGCCAATTCCTTGACACTTCCATTCATGCTCATAGTCCTGTTCTCAGCATTAAATTCAAACATGCCCATTGGAGGAACGGGAATAACGAAATATTCAAAACCAGCTGCTTTGACGTCTGCCATCATTTCGTCGGCATTGTCCAAGGTTACAGAACCTTGATGTGTACTAACAGGATTTAATCCTATATCTTCTAAATAAGCTTTAAATTCGTGAGGTAACATAGAATAGAATCTACCATCCGAATAATTTGCAGCTTCTATGTTTTGATATCCAGCATCCGCAACAGCCTTTAGGGTTGACTTTGCATCTCTTGACATATCATCACGAACGGTATATAGAGCTAAGCCTCCATATTTCTCCACTTCACTCGGGAGTGCTGCATTTGCGTCAACAACCTCCTCCTTTTCTTCTTTTTTTGTCTCCTTACAGGCAAAGAGCGCCCCAATGAATAGGGTTATTAGGAATGTTACCACTAATTTTTTCATGACTTTCTATTTTATATTTATTTAAATTTTAAAGGGATTCTATTTGTAAACTCTGATTTTCAAATGATTTAAAACTATAAACAAAAGGTGCTTTATGAGCTCCGCCGGTAAATAATTTTTCATGTCGTTCCAATAAATCTTTACTAAGCATCTTTCGTTGGAAAGAGGTACGCCTTAATTTTTCACCTATGATGGCTTCATAGACTTTTTGGAGTTCTTTCATCGTAAATTTTGGGGGTAGGAGGTTCATTCCCACTAATTTTTCATCAAGGCTATCACGCAATTTTTTCAGTGCGATTTCAACGATTTGTTTATGGTCCATCATCAGTTCCGGTAATTCCTGAACAGGATACCAATTGATTGAATCAGATAATTCATCAGGTTTGGGATTAACTTCATTATAATTGATTAGAGCATAATAGGCAACAGACAAGAATCTATCAAATAACCAATGATCACGCTTCACCTGAAACCCGTTCGCCTCAAGAATAGTCTTCATAGTTTTGGGATCCGATCGTCGGGTGTCGCCGAAAGTATAGAACTGTTCCAGATATATATTGTCCAGACCTGTTCTTTCCTTTAGACCTCTAGTTACTGCATCCTGTAGATTTTCCTTTCGTTTAATGAAACCTCCCGGCAAAGCGAAAAAACCGGTATTATGGTATTCAAGAATAAGGATTTTGAGTTGTTTTCCATTAAACCCAAAAATAACCGAATCAAAGGCCAAATTGGGGATAAATTCCTCATATGATGGTAATTGCCTTTTGATGCTTTCGGTCAAAATTTTATTTTTTTCAAAAGAAAGCTAAAATATTCTAAAAACAAAGCATTATTGTCACAAATTGAGACAATAATACCTTGCACAGTTATTTCTAGGGAAACATAACTTCTATATTTGGATTTTTTAAATCGATATTTAGCACGAAGAAAATCTTCCAAGTAATTCGATTGATTATGAGGCATTAAAGGGAATGTCTGACTATTTTGCTAATTTCATGGTGACAGGAACTCCGAATGGAGATAGTCATCATCTATGTGATGCACCAAAAGGTAGTGGTATATATTCATTTGGTTTTTTATAAGTTGATGTTCCGAACAAACAGATGAGGAACTGTCGTGATATCTGATATTGGCTATATAATAAGGTTTATGACAAATAAAAGAGTTCTTTTTTTAGTTTCGTTATGGTGCATCAATTGCGCATTGGGGCAGGCCAAAGAAGGTTATGACTTGTGGTTAGGCTATTCCAAAATACAGGATTCGAGTATCTCAGAGGAGTATCTTGAAATTGCTCAATACGTATATGTTCAGGAAGGAACTGCTGTCTTGGATACCGCGGGGGAGGAGTTGAAAAATGGATTTGAAAAATTACTTGGCCGACCACAAGATTTTGCAACCATTCTTACCAACAGCAATACCCTTATAGTTTCAAAGAGGGAAAATCTAGCTTTGAATTTAAGCGATAGATTTACGGCTGATTTTGATGAAATCGGTAGAGAAGGTTACATTTTAAAAAGTATTCAAAGTAACGGAAATTCTGTTCTTATCCTCAGTGCTAACGAAGATATTGGAATACTATATGGTGTTTTTCGCTTATTGCATTTAATGCAAACTGGTCAGAAACTATCTAGTATAAATCTGGTTGATGCACCAAAAATAGATTTAAGAATGCTCAACCATTGGGATAATTTGGACCGAACCGTAGAGCGGGGTTATGCGGGATTTTCAATATGGAACTGGCAAAAACTTCCGGAGTATATAGACCCGCGCTATATAGATTATGCTCGGGCCAATGCTTCCATAGGAATTAATGCGGTATCCTTGACCAACGTAAACGCCAATGCTTTGGTGTTGACCCCCATGTATCTAAAAAAAGTCACAACACTTGCCAACGTGTTCCGGTCTTATGGCATAAAAGTATTCTTTACTGCAAGGTTTTCCGCTCCCGTTGAAATTGGTGGATTGGACACTGCGGATCCGTTGGACGTCAATGTTCAAGAATGGTGGAATTCAAAGGCTAAGGAAATTTATGGGGAAATACCGGATTTTGGCGGTTTTTTGGTAAAAGCCAATTCCGAAGGACAGCCAGGACCACAAAACTATGATAGAACACATGCAGAAGGAGCCAATATGCTAGCTAAGGCCGTAAAGCCCTTCAACGGCACAGTAATCTGGCGTGCTTTTGTATATTCTGAACACGATTCGGATGATCGAGCAAAACAAGCCTATGCCGAGTTTGTGCCGCTTGATGGTAAATTCTTGGAAAATGTTGTTGTCCAGACCAAAAACGGCCCTATAGATTTTCAGCCACGGGAGCCGCTTCATCCTTTGTTCGGGGCTATGCCGAATACCTCCCAAATGATAGAATTTCAAATTACTCAGGAGTATTTAGGTTTTAGTACGCATTTGGTTTTTTTACCTAAACTTTTCGAGGAAGTATTGGATTCAGAAACCTATCGTAAGGAAAAGGGTTCAACGGTAGCAGAGGTTGTTGATGGTACTTTTAAAAGCAAAAGAATAACGGGAATGGCCGGCGTGGCAAACATTGGGACTGATTTAAATTGGACTGGACATCCTTTTGCACAAGCTAACTGGTATGGCTTTGGAAAATTGGCCTGGAATCCTTACTTAAGTTCCGAAACTATTGCAGAAGAATGGCTGAGAGCCACTTACACCAATAACCCAAAATTTGTTGAACCTATTAGGGAAATGATGCTTAATTCCCGAGAGGCTGTTGTTAATTATATGAATCCATTAGGGCTACATCACATATTTGATACAGGTCACCATTATGGTCCTGGACCTTGGGTGAGCGAATTGAGCAGACCCGCATGGAACCCCACCTACTATCATAATGCCGATGTAAATGGTATTGGGTTTGATCGGACAGCTAGCGGAAGTAATGCCATTGCTCAGTACAGTAGAACCCTAGAAAAGATATTCGGTAATCTAGAAACCTGCCCAAAGGAATACTTATTATGGTTTCATCACCTTCCTTGGGATTATAAATTAAAAAACGGGGAGACACTCTGGAATGAAATGGCTCTAAAATATCAAGAAGGTGTTGACCAAGTTGAATCGATGATCACGACTTGGAAATCAATTAAGCCTTATTTGAAAAGGACTCAATATGAAGAAGTGGCTATGCTTTTGACCATACAATTAAAAGAGGCAAAATGGTGGCGTGATGCTTGTTTATTATATTTCCAAACTTTTTCTAAAAAAGAACTTCCATTAGGCGTAGATAAACCCTCTAATTCTCTTGATTATTTTAAATCCTTAAAATTTCCATTCGCTCCTGGAACTAGACCAAGGTGGAATTAGTAAGGTATGAACAACCCAATACCCAAATAGTATAGTCGTTTTTCGCGCCCTATCTTGATAATCTGTACTGTTCATATCAGTCTACTGTCCTTTTGATTTATTATTCTATTAAATTTTATCATATTATCTATTTTCAGTATTTAAGTATGATCTTTTACGAAAGCGCTTTCGAAATCTTTCATAATTGAGTTTTGATCACATAATTAATTGCAAATCAATTTTTTATATAGATTTAGTATTTTTTGTAAAAATTTAATTTATCGATTTCATATCGGTTTATTTGAAACTTAAACGAAAATGGTCATGACATTTTTTACATTTGGAAAGGATCATTTTTTAAATTAATAGTTCAAACGGTTGCATGTACTACTTAGGAATAGATTTGGGAAGTTCTTCAATTAAGATTGCCTTAGTGGAGATTAATTCTGGTAAAAGTGTGGGAGTGGTACAGGAGCCTGAGCAAGAAATGTCCATGTTGGCCATGGAAGTAGGTTGGGCAGAACAGGACCCTATGGACTGGTGGTCCCATGTCTGTACTGGAATCAAAAAGCTAAAGAAAAAATACAAAGTTGGTGCTGGAGAAATAAAAGGTATTGGAATTGCCTACCAAATGCACGGCCTCGTCGTAGTGGATAAAAATGGGAATCCATTGCGGAAATCCATTATCTGGTGCGATAGCCGAGCTGTGAACATTGGGAATGTAGCCTACGACGAAATAGGACCCAATTTTTGCGACACTAATCTCTTGAATTCACCGGCTAATTTTACGGCCTCAAAATTAAAATGGGTTAAGGATAACGAGCCGGAAATTTATAATAGGATTCATAAAATTATGCTTCCGGGTGATTTTATAGCTTATAAACTCTCCAATCAAATAAATACTACAATATCAGGGCTGTCAGAAGGAATATTTTGGAATTTTAAAAGAGATACTATCGCTTATGAAGTTTTGGACCATTTCGGGTTTGACCATTCCTTGATTCCGGATATTGTTGATACATTCAGTATTCAATCCACGGTATCCCAGTCCGGAGCGGATGAAAGTGGACTAATGGTAGGAACTCCTATTTTGTACAGGGCAGGTGATCAACCAAACAACGCTTTGGCACTTAATGTATTTCATCCAGGAGAAGTGGCAGCCACCGGAGGAACTTCCGGAGTGGTATATGCGGTGACGGATAATCTATCGGTAAAGGAAAGTGCCAGAGTGAATAATTTCGCTCATGTCAACTATAATTCCGATAGCTGTAAGAACATTGGAAAGCTTCTCTGTATTAATGGAGCTGGAATACAATACCGTTGGTTGCTGAACAATTTGGCCGTAGCATCGTATGAAGAAATGAACGAGCTGGCAGAAGAGATGCCGGTTGGGTCGGAGGGAGTTTGTGTAATTCCTTTCGGTAATGGTGCGGAACGCATGTTAGAGAATAGGGAGATTGGCACACGCATCCTTAATCTGAATTTAAATGTTCATTCAAAGGCAAATATTTGCCGTGCGGCCTTGGAAGGAATTGCTTTTTCGTTTGTTTACGGAATTGAAATAATGAAATCCGACGGGATTGAAGCGAAGTTAATAAGAGCAGGGAATGACAATCTGTTCCGATCACGAGTTTTTTCTGACACCATTGCAACTTTAATAGGACAAGAAATTGAAATTTACAATACCACCGGGGCCATTGGAGCGGCAAGGGCAGCATCACTTGTGGACGGGGACTATCAAAAATTTTCGGGGTATATGGCCAACGACCATGTTTTGACCTATACACCCTTAACCGATAAAGAACCCTATCAAAAAGCATACAATAACTGGAAGAAAGAACTGGAACTTATACTAATCAAAAAATAGCATATTATGGCACTAGTAGGAAACAAGGAATATTTTAAAGGGATTGGAGAGATAAAGTATGAAGGTAAAGATTCAGACAATCCCTTGGCGTTCAAATATTATAACCCCGAGCAAATGGTTGCCGGCAAAACCATGCGTGAACATTTTAAGTTTGCTGTTGCCTATTGGCATACCTTGTGTGGTACAGGTGGTGACCCTTTTGGTCCGGGAACCAAAAATTTTCCATGGGCCACATCTTCAGATGCACTACAAGCTGCTAGGGACAAAGCGGATGCTGCTTTTGAGTTCGTTACTAAAATGGGCTTTGATTACTATTGTTTTCACGATTATGATCTCATCGATGAAGGTGCTAGTTTAGCCGAGTCGGAAAAGCGCATTCACAAAACTGTGGAATATTTAAAGGAGAAACAAAATGCCTCTGGCGTTAAATTGTTATGGGGGACTGCCAATTGTTTTTCGAATCCGCGCTATATGAACGGGGCTGCATCTAATCCTAATTTTGATGTCGTAGCCAGGGCAGGTGCACAGGTCAAAATAGCCTTGGACGCCACCATAGCTCTCGGGGGTGAGAATTATGTTTTCTGGGGTGGTCGTGAGGGGTATATGTCGCTCTTGAATACCGATATGAAATTGGAACAGGACAATATTGGACGATTCTTGAACATGGCTAAAGATTATGCACGTGGACAAGGTTTTGAAGGTACTTTCTTCATTGAACCCAAACCTATGGAGCCTACGAAGCATCAATATGATTTTGATGCGGCTACTTCAATTAATTCCATACGGGAATACGGTCTAGATAAAGACTTTAAATTAAATATTGAAGTAAACCATGCTACATTGGCACAACATACCTTCCAGCATGAACTTCAAGTAGCGGCCAACGCAGGTATGTTGGGAAGTATCGATGCCAATAGGGGCGATTATCAAAACGGATGGGATACGGACCAGTTTCCCAATAATGTGATGGAAACCGCAGAGGCCATGTTGGTCATTTTAAAATCTGGTGGAATCCAAGGTGGCGGTGTCAACTTTGATGCCAAGACGAGAAGGAATTCGACGGATTTAGATGACATATTCCATGCGCATATTGGAGGTGCAGATACATTTGCACGTGCTTTATTAGCAGCCGATGCCATGATCCAGAAATCTCCTTATGAATCCATGTTACAGAAAAGATATAGTTCATTTAATTCCGGTAAAGGAGCAGACTTTAAAGCTGGTAAACTGACCATGACCGACCTATACGAAATAGCTAAAGAGAAAGGGGAACCGGAGCAAATAAGTGGAAAGCAGGAGCTTTATGAAAATATATTGAATCAATATTCTTAAGGGATACGTATGGAATCGATATTAGAAACAGCCGATTGGTGGGTGCTTGGGGCTTATTTAGCAGCACTCATTGGGGTAGCGGTATGGGTGGTACTTCAAAAGAATAAAAATACTGAGGACTATTTTCTTGCTGGACGAAATGTGGGCTGGTTCGTCATCGGTGCATCTATTTTTGCTTCTAATATTGGTTCGGAACATGTCGTTGGCTTGGCAGGTACGGGTGCGGAATCTGGAATGCCCATGGCGCACTATGAACTTCACGCCTGGATTGTTTTGCTTTTAGGGTGGCTATTTCTTCCTTTCTATTTTAGAAGTAACGCTTTTACCATGCCAGAGTTTCTGGAAAAACGTTTCGACAGTAGATCCAGATGGTTTCTATCTGTTTTTTCATTGGTCGGTTACGTAATTACCAAGGTATCGGTCACCATTTACGCAGGTGGTATCGTTGTTTCCGAATTGTTAGGGATTCCGTTTTGGTATGGTGCCATAGGTATCGTGCTTTTTACAGGTGCTTATACCGTAATTGGAGGTATGAAGGCTGTTATATACACGGAAACCCTTCAAACGGTCATATTAATAGCGGGTTCCATGATTATCACTTACCTGGGTTTGGAAAAAGTAGGGGGTGGGAAGAGTTGCGATTGGCGGCAGGCTCGGAACATTTCAATATGTGGCGGCCTATTTCTGATCCTGATTTTCCATGGACGGGAATGCTGTTTGGAGGAACTATTGTGGGGGTATGGTATTGGTGTACCGACCAATATATCGTGCAACGCACCTTAGCTGCCAGTAATATCAAGATAGGACGTAGAGGAGCCATCTTCGGGGCCTACCTTAAGTTATTGCCTATTTTCATATTTCTAATCCCAGGGATTATTGCATTCGCATTGGCAAATCAAGGTGTAATCACCTATGAAAAAAGCGATGAGGTATTCCCTGTGTTGGTCAAAACTTTATTACCTGTCGGTTTAAAAGGGTTGGTAGCGGGTGGATTAATGGCTGCGTTAATGAGCTCTTTGGCATCGGTCTTTAATTCTTGCTCCACCATATTCACTATCGATATTTACAAAAAACTAAAACCTCTTACGGCAGAAAGGAAATTGTTGAACGTAGGTAAAATAGCCACGTCCATTGTCGTTGTACTGGGTATTATATGGATTCCGATAATGGAGAAAATTGGGGGAGGGGTGCTTTATCAATATTTACAGAGTGTACAGTCTTATATAGCCCCACCCATTACGGCAGTGTTCGTTTTGGGTATATTGTGGAAACGCGTTAATTCACAAGCTGCAATTGTTACCTTATTTTCCGGTTTAGCTGTAGCGGCCTTGAGAATTATTGCGGAAATCTACGTAGCTGATTTATCGGGAGTACTATATTCCTTCGCTACTATTAATTTCGCCCACATGGCCATCTTCATGTTCATCTTTTCAATTTTTGTTTGTATTTCTGTGAGTTTGGCTACAACGGCACCAGATTATGCGACTATAAAAGGATTGGCCTTTGGTACGCTGAGCGATGCGGATAAGAAATTGAATAAGGAAAGCATAACCAAAGTGGATATTGTTCTTTCTGGGCTTTTGATAGTCATCGTTATTTCGGTTTTGACCTACTTTACAGGTTAGTTCAGTAATTGCAGAATTCGGGACTGAAGGAGCCTTTATGTAAATTTTGAAAGATGTTTAATCCTTATTAAACAATCTTTGGCAAGTTCCTTCGTTAATCCATCCACTGATCTTCATTAACGAATTTCGTAATATCCTTCTTGTTTTATCATCATTTCACCCGTTTAACGTCAAAAAGAGGTAGAAAAACGAAAAACCTATGAATTTTTATTAAGTATGGCGTGAAAATGATTTTAGAACTTTGACCTGTTAACCCCCAAAATCTATTATCATGCAAAATACTCTAACACAAAAACTATTTCTGGGATGCGCTACCGCCCTGTGCTGCTGGTCCCTTTGTGCACAGCAATTTGAGGCGGGCCTCACATTTGAGGATGCCACTAAAAGACTTCATAATTTTGAAGAATTAAAGTCCATGGGTTATTCCGAAAAGGAAATCTATGAAGACCTTGGTAATGCCAATTTTCTCTCCCAAAACTATGAGACCGCCCTTTTCTGGTACGAAAAGCTACTTGCTTTTACGGAAGATGGAATTTTGGACGGTAATTACCAAAAACGTTACGACTATGCAGTTTCCAAAATTGGACAACAGCAAAATGACAATGAAGAAGATGATGAGAACTGGACGGAACTTGTTCGGGAGGATTATCAAATGACCGATGCTTCCCTTAAAAGCAATGTCAGTAATTCTAACAGAAGGAATTTCAGACCCTTAAATTTTACCACGGCCAACAATGAGTTGGCCGTAAACGAGGTTCGAAAATCCGGTAAAGCAGATTATAAGGTTTTAAAAACGGCTGACCTTAAAAATATGCCTAACCAGAAGAATTATGAATCACCAATTAGCATTACAAGCGATGGGAACACGGCTTATTTTAGCAAGTCTACCTATGTGAAACCTACTTATGGCCTTTTCTCTAAAAAACAGTTACTGCATAAAATATACAAAGCAGACAAGGTTGATGGAGAATGGAAAACCATAAAAGAGTTGAAATTATGTCCTAATGATTACTCGGCCCTACATCCAACGATTTCGGAGGATGGTAAACGATTATTTTTCGCATCGAACATGCCAGGCTCCTTTGGGGAGTATGATATCTATGTATCCAACATACAAAGCAACGGAGCAGCTGGCATTGCGAAAAACCTTGGAAACAAGGTAAATACGGACAAGAATGACCTATATCCCAAATTGATGGAAGGAAATACGCTGGTATTTGCTTCCGAAGGTCACAAAGGTTATGGTGGTCTAGACGTTTATATAGTAGAAGTGGCCCAAAATAAAGTTGGTCTGGCCATGAATCTCGGCAACCCCATAAACAGTAAGGAAGACGATCTGTCCATACAGTTCTTGTCCAAAAACGGAATGGACTATATTGTGTCCACTAGAGGAAAAGAAGGCCGATCCACACAAAAAGTAGCCTTTAGCTATTCCAATAACCGAAATCCAACAAAGGAAAAAGATTATCGGTTGTTAGAAGCGCTGAATACCGGAGTCCAAATGGATTATTCCTCCTCCGTATTTGAAGACGAACAATAGTAACCCGCATGTCTTCGGAAAATTGAACCCTTCAAAGGAGTAGCGTACTTACACATACTTCCTTTGCACGCCCAAATTTAAACTTATAAAAATAATATCATGAACTATACCCATACCTTATCCAAAAAGATAGGTCTCCCCCTTGTTTTTATCATAGTTCTAGGAAACTTATCCATGCATGGTCAAGAAACAAATAACGACCTAAGCTCTAGTAGTACGTATCACAATCAATTATTCTTTAATCGATTTTTAATCAATCCTACCTTTTCGTTGGTCAGGGAGAATAAATCATATCTTAATATCCTACATAGAAACCAATACGCTACGTTCGATGATAATAGCCAAAACTATTTTCTTGGATTCAGTAATAAAATCAACGAGAATACCGCAGTAGGAATAGGAGTTTATAGCCAATGGTCCGGAGTTGTACAAGAATTTGGTTTCAATGCCAATTATGCGACATCCGTAACCTTGGGAGAAAAAACGAAACTTGCTTTTGGTACCAACGTCACCTATTTTAACCAAGGACTGGATAAGAACAGAGTGGTTGTTACTGAAGATGACCCAGAGGTTTCCGAAGCCAGAAAAGAAAGTAAAATTGCCGTGCAGCCAGGCATGAACTTATCCGTAGGAAAGTTTGATTTTGGTTTATATGCAGAAGACATGCTACGTTATAACCAGACTACGAACGAGTTTTTAACGAACCTATCCATTAATAGTATTAAAGCTTCCGTACAATATACCCATCCTTTTAACGCAGGTAGGGGATTGTTTGAAAATGCCAGACTGATGCCTTTGGCCCAGGTAGGTAAGAACGATGATGGCAGCCTATATTATTTGGGATCTCTTTTGTTGGACCTGCCCAAATATGGATGGCTACAGACGACCATGGACGAGGAATATGGACTTTCCGCAGGAATAGGGTTTAACCTAAGTAAAAAGATGTCATTGGGCTATTTAATGGAAAAGGACCTTTCGCAAGAGAATGCCAATTTGGGATGGAACCATGAGCTTTCTTTGGCCTATACTTTTAAGGATGATGACGAAAAAGGTAATGCTTATGTGGATAGTTCTCAGGATAGTAAAATAGATCGTATTGTTCGGAATTATGAAGAACAAATTGCCCACCTAATAGAAGAAAGGGATAAAGGAAGAAGAAAATCTAGGAAAGAGATAACAACTTCTGAAAATATAGATGAAAATTCAATTGCCTATCAAAATCGGTTGATCTTGGATGAATTGATTTTAAGACAGGATTCCATAGAGGAAGCACGAACTACTGCTTTTGAACAACGTTTTGAGACCGTTGTACGTCTTTTACGTACCGATATCAAGAACAATATACGAATAAGCCTAGAAGATTTTAGCCAAGAGGACAGAACCATGTTAGTTTCTAATGAAACGGAGTCAGAGAATTATGAGGTTTTTGAGGACCCACGAAACAAGCAGTTTGAGAAGTTACCAATAAAAATGCTAGGTGAAGCCGATATGGTAGGAGTTAAATCAGGTTACTATGTCATAGCAAACGTGTATAAGAACAAAAAATACCTCAATGCTTTTATGGACAGTTTGAAGAAAAAGGGATTAAATGCAAAACAATTCTACAATAAAGAAAATGGACTGCATTACGTGTACTTAGCTGATTATGATTATAAGGAGGAAGCAAAAACAGCCTTTGTTTCTAATTTGAACGGAAAGTACAACGATGAAAAATGGATAATGCAGGTAGACCGCTCCACGGCAACGGCTTCCAATACCTATGAGGATGATGGAGACTATATAAGCAGGGAGCAATAATATTTTAAGATTTAGTATTCGATAAATTTATGGCGCGACATTGGGTTTAAGTATTTCTATGTTGAGTAAATTGTCGATAAGAGGAGGGGTGGTATCCGGGGGGATAACTGGGTCCCCTCCTTTTTTTATGCCATATTTTATAAGAATTGTCCCAGAACCAACTTGGAAAGTGGTGAAATTGATACTCAATCTAGGTAGGGATTTTTTAGTTTTTATAGATGAAATGCATAAATTCTTGCATTTGAACGAAAAAACCTACGCATTCGACTAACATATTTTTTATATCCCTATATTTCCATCAGAAAGTTAGAGATAACCATTGTTAACCCAAATCCCCCAAGAACATGGAAAATTTTTACCTACCGCTTACCTACAGAAACCACTTTACTATTAAGTTTCAACTCAAACACTTGATTGTACTTCTGAAGTCGTTCAATGGCCAAATCGCATTTATGCTAGATAAATTCACATTTGGTTCAAGTCTACATTTCATCAAGAATTAGCTTTCTTTTCGGTACTTACATTTCATAGTAGATTTCGCACGTCATCATAAGATGAGGCCTTGCAACCGCTATGCCCAAAAACTAATTTTGGAGCGTTTCAAGGGTCATCCATGCCAAATACAGCTAGTCTGACTGCGTTAGGAACTACTCCGTAAGTCATTATTACGCATAACCAAATTTTACCTAGTACTAACCCAGTCGTTCTATTTCCCCCGGAATAGGATGGCAATAAATACCATCGACAATGAAAACTCAAATCTTAAAAATCATCGTTATTGAAAAGGAATTGGCACAACATGAATCGTACAAAAGTTATTTCCAAAATTTTCCAGATTACGACCTGGTCGGCATCTACTGCTGTGCTAATGAAGCCTTGAAAAAATACAAGAAAGTTTCGCCAGATGTTATCATTTCAGAAGTTGATCTCGATACGATTAGCGGATTGGATGCAATCAAACTATTTCGTAGAAAAGATTGGAACGTCAAAATAATTATGATTAGCCTAATCAATGATTTTGAAATAATAAAGGATGCCTTCAAACGAGGCGCGAATGGATACCTGACGAAACCCATGAGTGAAGATAAGCTCCTTCATGCATTGAATTGTGTTCGCAAAGATGGAGCTACGATGAGCAACGATATCGTACAAAAAGTGGTGTCTAATTTCCACAGAAAAACATACAAGTTGTTCTCGGAGAGAGAAAATCAAATTGTTGACTATCTCTGCAAGGGAGCCACTTATAGAATGATTGCGGATAAGCTATTTGTAACTACCAGTGCCGTAAATTTTCACATTCAGAATATTTATCTAAAGCTGGATGTAAACTCAAAATCCGAAGCATTGACCAAATTAGAACAATTGTAATATTCCCCCTGGATATAGACAAAGAAAGGTTTTTGAAAAAATGGACTATTTTTCAAAGACCTTTTTTAGCTTTAACAAATGAATAAAATTACCCTGAAGGATATTGCAAAGCATTTTGGCGTGTCTATATCTACCGCCTCCAAAGCCGTACGCGATAGTCATGAAATTAGTAGCGCCCTCAAGGATAAAATTCAAAAATTCGCAAAGGAAAGGCATTACAAACCTAATAAGCTAGCACTAAACCTGATTAATAGCAGTACAAAGACCATTGGGGTACTGGTTCCTAATATTTTAAACTATTTTTTTGTTCAAGTGCTCTACGGCATAGAGAAGGTGGCGAATGAAAAAGGATATAACATTATCAGTTGTATTACTGACGAATCCTTTGAGAAAGAGTCCAAGACGTTGGCCTTTTTAGACTCCGGCACGGTGGATGGGTTGATTGTTTCTCTATCTGAAGAAACGCAACTAAAAGGGAAAGTTGAATCCTTAAATGAAATTATTTCCAATCAAATCCCATTAGTTCTTTTTGATAGGGTATCCGAGAAAATTAACTGTGATAAGGTTATCGTTGATGACTTCGAGGCAGCCTATAAAGCGACCCAATATTTTATGGATTTAGGTTGTGAAAATATCGCGTTCGTTTCTCCAATAGGTAAATCTAGCGTAGGCATACTGAGACACGAGGGGTATAAAAAAGCCTTGATGGACAACGGACGTGCATACAATACGAAAATGGTTATAAACTATGGACCTCAGGATGACTTAGAATTGCTCATGACCTTTGTTTTAACGGGAAACAAAATCGATGCTATTCTAGGTTTGGACGAAATTACGGCAGTGAAGATTTTACACATAGTAAAGTCTAAAGGTTATGAAGTTCCTAGGGATATTTCCATTATCGGGTTTACCAATGGCCAACTTTCAGAATATGTTAGCCCATCGCTGACCATGGTCAGTCAGCATGGAAAATATATTGGGGAAAGCGCCGCAAAATTGCTGATACAAAGGATTGAAAACCCAGATGCAGAACTCCCCTTTAAAACAAAAGTTGTAAAAACCAGCCTCATCATTCGGGAATCAACGAAAAGATCGCTCTGATTTCTATACGTTATCAGGATGGGGATGCTCCCATGGTCCCCTATATGCTCGCTGTAATAATTTGGTCGCTTCAGGGTCATTTACGACTGTGCGCGTATTGGGGTCATAAATCAATGGTCTTTCTAAATCCATAGAAAGATTTGCCAAAATACAACTTGCCGTGGAAATATGGCCTTCTTGGATATCGGCAATGGGTCTGGTATTATTTTTAATGGCTTCCAGAAAATCGATCATATGGCGTCTCGTCGCAGGTGCAGCATTCAACTCATTGTCTTTTTCAATCAAATCTTCGGGGTATTTTTCTTTTTCGTAGAGTACATCAAAATGAATGGGTTCTCCTTCACCGTGTGGTACGAAATCAGCTTTCATGGTACTGCCGGACAATACACCTTTATCCCCATAAATTTTAAAGGACCAGGGGTACTCAGGGTCCGCAGGGTTTCCCCAAGTTCTATGCTGCCACACGCAGTTAAGTTCGTCATATTCAAATACGGCCGTCTGTGTATCCGAAATATTGGATTTGCCATCTTTTTGGACATAAATCCCGCCTTGGGAACTTATTTCTTTTGGCCATCCTAAATCTAACATCCACCTTACCGTGTCCAACATATGTACGCACATATCGCCAACAATGCCATTACCATACTCCCTGAAGGTACGCCACCACCGTCTATGGGGAATACCGTCATAAGGACGCAAAGGTGCAGGCCCGGTCCACATTTCGTAATCCAAAAAATCTGGAATCGGTTGTTCCGGTGGATTTCCATTAGCTCTCATATGGTAGTAACAGCACATTTCTACATGGCCTATTTTCCCTAGGAGACCTGCGTCAACAATTTGTTTTTTTGCATCTATTAAGTGAGGTGTGCTTTTTCGTTGGGTTCCTACCTGTACCACCTTATTGTACTTTCTTGCGGCGGCAACCATAGCTTCACCTTCAATAACATCAACACTTATTGGTTTTTGCACATAAACGTGGGCGCCAGCCTTTATTGCCGCAATGCATTGTAGTGCATGCCAATGGTCCGGGGTTCCAATAAGAACAATGTCCAAATCTTGTTTTTCCAACATTTCCCTATAATCGGAATAAAGCTTGGGCTTCTTTCCCGACTTCTGACGTTGAGCAACCAATAGGGCTGTTTCGTTTAGGAAGTTGGCATCTACATCACAAAGTGCAACGACCTCAACATTGGCTACTTGTATCAATTTAAAAAGGTCACTGGTGCCATACCAACCCGTACCTATTAGGGCAACTCTCTTGGGCTTTTCTTGAGCAAAGTATTCAATGCCGTAAGTGCCAAAGGAGGACAGCAATAAAGAAGCGGAAGCTCCTTTTATAAAATTTCTACGATTTAAAAAGAAATTATCTGCCATGATGAATAAGGTTCTCAGTTATAAATAAGTTGCCTTTAAGATTTCAAGTTAAGGAATGATTCCCGTTTTAGAAAAACATTTCATTCTTGTTTTAGCCCATGACAACTAGGGTTAATTTGATTATATTTAAATATTCACCAATTATAGTCATACAGATGAAAATTAGAGTACTGCTTATACTTTTCCTGGTTTACGTCCAACCCCTTTTAGCGGATATTTCCTTGCCGAACATTTTTTCGAACGATATGGTTATTCAGAGAGAATCTGAAGTACGACTGTTTGGCTGGGCGTCACCAAACGAAGAATTTGAGATTTACACGGGATGGAACGACCGGACTTTTATGGTTAAAACCGGGAACGATGCTAAATGGGAATTGTCAGTAAACACTCCAGAAGCGGGAGGGCCTTATGAAGTTCGATTTAAAGGAAACAATAATGAGATAGTGTTGAGCAATGTAATGACGGGTGATGTCTGGTTATGCTCTGGACAATCCAACATGGAATGGAGTGCCAATAGTGGTATAGATAATAAGCAGACAGAAATTAGCAATGCCAATTATCCCAGCATACGTTTGTTTACCGTAGAAAAACGAACTGCTCCAGAACCACAAGAAAACGCACCTGGGGAGTGGACGACTTGTTCGCCCGAGACCATGATGGACTTTAGCTCGGTGGCCTATTTCTTTGCTAAACGGGTCCACCAAGAGACAAACATACCCATTGGCCTTATCGATGCTTCATGGGGAGCCTCCTGTGCCGAAGTATGGACTCCAAAGGATGTTTTTGAGAAGTATCCGGAACTTTTAAAGGCCCATGAATCGATTAAACCCAATAAATGGGTCACTATAGAACCTTCTAGTTTATATAATGGGATGATTGCTCCGTTTGTAAACTTCAAGATTGCCGGGGTTCTATGGTATCAGGGCGAATCTAATACCGCAAATGCAAATAGCTACAAGGATTTGTTTACAAGAATGATTACCTCTTGGCGAAACGCTAGAGGGTATGTATTCCCCTTTTATTTTGTTCAGATAGCCCCGTTCAAATACGGTCGGCCATACGAGGGTGCTGAGGTTAGAAACCAACAACGCCTTGCTCTTGAGCTTGAAAAAACGGGCATGGTCGTGACTAGTGATATTTGTACCGTAGACGATATACACCCACAAAATAAACAGGATGTGGGTCTTCGCCTTGCCAATATCGCACTAAAGGAACATTACGGCATAAAAGATAATGAAGTGCATAGTCCACTTTATAAAAATATTGAAATAAAAGATAGAGAAGTTATTGTGCACTTTGACCATAATCAAGGATTGTATAGTACGGGTAAAACAGTCTCGCATTTTGAAATTGCCGGAGAGGATGGTGTATATTATCCTGCCAAAGCAAAAATAAAAGACGAAATGGTATACCTAAGTGCTAAACAAGTTAGAATGCCAAAACATATACGTTTTGCTTGGGAAAACACTGCCATTCCAAATCTTTTTAATTCAGCCAACTTGCCAGCATCTACTTTTAAAAGTAATTAAAGAAACCACCATCTAGAAAAAAAAGACTAATGCTTACGAGAACAAGCTCTTACCAATTTCTCCATAATTGGAAAAATGTACTTTAGAACTTAATAGAGCACATATATAAAATGGTTAAATCTGAATGAAATTAGAGTAATATTCTGAGGTAGGTTTTTTGTCATTCTTATCATGTCTTACGTAGCTATATGCCAAATATCATGCTGTTGGTATAAAAAATGCCAACAAGTTTTATTTAAAATATTAAATTGGGAAGAATTAAATAATTATCGATGCAAATAAAAGAATCCTCAGAAGTTTATGACGTAATTATAGTTGGTTCTGGCGCCGGTGGCGGTATGGCTACCAAACAATTGGCGGATGCAGGTCTGAACGTAGCCGTAGTAGAAGCAGGTCCATTTTTTGACCCTGCAGACCCTAAAACCATGACCCAGTTAAAATGGCCCTACGATTCCCCCAGGAGGGGTGCGGGTACCGATCGTGTTTTTGGGGAGTGGGATATGGCCTATGGCGGATGGAAGGTTGAAGGGGAACCTTATACACAAGAAGAGGGAACCGATTTTTGGTGGTACCGTTCTAGGATGCTTGGAGGCAGGACCAACCATTGGGGGCGAATTTCTTTACGTTTTGGCCCTAAGGATTTTAAAGGAAAGACTAGGGATGGTCATGGTGACGATTGGCCCATCGGTTACGACGATGTAAAGCCATATTATGATAAAGTGGACAAGCTTATTGGTGTATTCGGGACAAACGAAGGTCTTGAAGATGATCCTGATGGATTTTTTCTACCTCCCCCTAAACCTAGATTACATGAGCTTTTTTATATCAACGGCGCAAAAAAATCAGGTATACCTGTAATACCAGGACGTCTATCTATGTTGACCAAAAAAATAAACAACGAAAGAGGCGTTTGTTTTTACTGCGGTCAATGCTCGCGTTCATGTCAAGTATATGCCGATTTCTCTTCTGGGAGCTGTCTAATATTCCCAGCCCAGAAAAGCGGAGGTCAGGTTAAAATCTTCGTAAACTCCATGGTACGTGAAATCACTACGAACGATGAGGGTAAGGCTACAGGAGTATCCTATATCAGTAAAGATGACAGGAAAGAATATAAATTAAAAGGTAAAGTGGTAGTGCTGGCGGCATCTGCGTGTAGCTCCGCAAGAATTTTGCTCAATTCCAAAAGTAAACAACATCCCAATGGTTTAGGCAATAGTAGTAATTTGGTGGGTAAATATTTACATGATTCCACGGGATCAAGCGCCGCAGGTTTCATCCCCGGCTTAATGAACAGAAAAACCTCTTATAACGAAGATGGGGTGGGGGGCATGCACGTTTACTCGCCATGGTGGGGAGATAACTCCAAACTAGATTTCCCAAGAGGCTACCATATTGAAGTTTGGGGAGGTATGGGCCAACCCAATTATGGATTTGGCTGGAATCCCAATGATTTTAATAAGTTTTTTGGTCTAAAGGTTGGAGGCTACGGCGAAGGTTTACGGGATGATGTAAAAAAATACTATGGCTCCGTAGTTGGTTTTGGTGGACGCGGCGAAGGTATCGCTAGAAAAGAGAACTACTGTGAGATTGACCCTACTACTGTGGACGAGTTTGGTATTCCGGTATTAAAATTTAAGTATCAATGGTCTGATTTTGAGGTAAAACAGGCCAAGCATATGCAAGATACCTTTGAGGAATTAATCCATAACATGGGTGGACATCCCTTGGGTGAAAAACCTGGTGCAGATAGAAAATACGGATTAGAAGCACCCGGTAAAATTATTCATGAGGTGGGTACGACACGTATGGGCAATGATCCTAAAACATCGGTCACGAATAAGTTCAATCAGTTGCACGATGTGGATAATGTTTTTGTCGTGGATGCCGGTCCATTTGTGTCTCAAGCCGATAAAAACTGTACTTGGACAATCATGGCACTTTCATGGAGAGCTTCCGATTACATTGTAGAACAACTAAAACAGCAAAATATCTAGATATGATGGACAGGAGAAAGAGTATACAAACCATGATTCTAGGAGCAGGTGCATCGGCATTGGCTTTCCATGGTTGTAAAACCGAGGATAAAACACCCAACGAGGAATTAATTACCTCTGGGGATACCAAATACTTTGGAAGAACCCCGGAAGAATTGGAGCGCATAGAAAAACTGAACGCTGAACAATTGTTCAATGAACATGAACTAGAAACCATTGGTGTTCTTAGCACCGTAATTCTACCTCCAAAGGAACCACATGGCGGTCCGTTAGAAGCAGACGTACCGGAATTCATAGAGTTTATGGGAAAGGATATCCCAGAGATGCAAACGACTTTATTGGGTGGGCTCATGTGGTTGGACCATATGAGCAATACGGAGTTTGGTACGGAGTTTAAAACTGCTACGCTAGAACAACAAAAACAAATATTGGACACCATTTGCTATCATGATACCGAAATACCCTTGGATGAGCAACCGCTTGAAATTCAATTTTTCTATTTGATGAGGGGTTTGACAATGACCGGATACTATACTTCAAAAGTTGGTATAGAAGATTTGGGTTACAAAGGAAACATGCCAAATGTTTGGGACGGCGTACCACAGGATGTTTTGGATCAGCATGGCGTTGCCTATGACCCGGAATGGATAGCCAAATGTGTTGATCAAAGCAAGCGAGGGATTATTGCGGAATGGGATGAACAGGGAAATCTGCTGACCTAAATTTAATATAAAAGCTGATTAAAATTAATAAATGATGAAGAAACTAGTATGTATTCTATTCGTGGTTTTGTGCTGTGGATTCTTATCCGCTCAAGAGGTGGGATTGCAATTGTACAGTTTAAGGAATCAGTTTAAAGAGAATGTTCCCGAAACCCTTAAAATAATAAAGGATTGGGGTATTACAAAAATCGAGGGAGGGGGAACCTATGGATTGACAAATAAAGATTTTACTGAATTACTTTCAGAAAATAATTTGGATGTAGTAAGTGTTGGTGCAAGTTTTGAGGATTTGGAAAACAATCCGGAAAAAGTGGTCCAAAATGCAAAGGATTTCGGTGCTAAGTATGTCATGTGCGCTTGGATACCCCATGACGATAACAAGTTTGATTTGGAAGAAACCAAACACGCTACTGAAGTTTTCAATGAAGCGGGAAGGCTTTTAGGGGAAAACGGACTTACATTGGCGTATCATCCCCACGGTTATGAATTTAGACCCTATGAGGATGGAACCCTATTTGATTATATGGCCAAGAATGCAACTGACTTCACTTTTGAATTGGACGTATATTGGGCAAAACACGGTGGGGCAGACCCTCTGGCCTTAATGAAGAAATATCCTTCCAAATTCACCCTGCTGCATTTAAAGGATATGCAGAAAGGTATTAAAGGGAACAATTCGGGTCATGAAGATGTCGAAACTAATGTTGTCTTGGGTACGGGTCAGGTTGATATCGCTGGGGTAGTTGCCGAAGCTAAAAAATTAGGTATTGAATATATGTTCATAGAGGACGAATCCTCTAGGGTCCTGGAACAAGTTCCACAAAGCTTGGCTTATCTAGAAAGTTTAAAGTAATTGTAAAGTATTTACCCATGTTCTTTAAAAAAACACTTTGTCTAATAATATTGGTCATGCTGTTCGTTCAATGTGATGATGCAAATCATGAGATTCCCAAAATAGGAATACAACTCTACAGCCTCAGAAATGAATTCCCGAAAGATGTTCCGGGAACCTTCGCCCAAATAAGTGCATGGGGCATCAAATATTTGGAGGATGGGAACGATGGCACTTATGGTTATAGCATGGAGGAATATAAAAAAATGCTAGCGGATAATGACCTTGAAATGGTTAGCGTAAGCGCACCGTTTGAAGAACTGGAGTCCAGTCCTGAAACCGTCTTGGAAAGAGCACAAACGTACGAAGCTAAATATGTGGTATGTTTCTGGATCCCACATAATGGTACTGATTTTACACTGGAAGACACGGAAAAGGCAATTGAAGTCTTCAATAAGGCAGGAAAATTATTTTCTGAAAACGGAGTAACCTTGACCTATCACCCGCACGGCTATGAATTCAGACCATATCAAGATGAACTCCTGATGGATCATCTCATAAAAAATTCAGATTTTTTCGATTTTGAAATGGATATCTATTGGTTCGCACTCCCGGGGGAAGATTCTGTGGCTTGGTTAAAAAAATATCCGAATGAATTTAAGTTGATGCATCTTAAGGACTGTGAAAAAGGTGTAGGGATAAGTCATACTGGTGAATCCGATGTTGAAAATAATGTGGTACTTGGATCAGGTCAGGTGGATGTTGCCGGGTCGGTGCAGGAAGCAAAGAAGCTTGGTATGAAATATATATTCATTGAGGATGAATCTTCTAGGGTAACCGAGCAAGTACCTAAAAGTTTAGAATTTCTTAGAAGTCTAGACTAATTATCAGTCTTTTCGTCCCTATTTTTATTTTAACGAATAATTGTTTGAAAGTATGACTACATCCATATGCTACAAAAGTATATTAGTAATGGGTGTAATTCTACTTTTTTTAAGTTGTTCGGAGCACAAAGAGGAAGAAAGTACAGCCAACACTCGGCTCCCCAACATTATATGGTTAGTGGCCGAAGATCAGTCACCAGATTG